>ONPM01000006.1 GCA_900319715.1 uncultured Prevotella sp. | reverse complement strand
ATGATCGAACGCTGGCTGAATGATGGCAACATCGAACGACTCGAACAGGGTGTATACGCAAAGAAATACCTCTATTTGCTTTAGTTGTCAGGGATGCCTTCTAACTGAGTCAGAGATGCCTTCTAACACAGTAAGGGATGCCTACTAACGGAGTAAGGGATGCTTGTTATAGGGGTATAACAGGCATCCCTTACTGTATAACTTGACGTCTTTAACTGTGTTAACTGACGTCTCTAACAGTGTTAGAAGGTATCAATGATTGACCTGGATGTTCTTCAGTTCAACAACGGTACGGTCGCCCTTGGCCTCGACGAGTTCCACCTGACGTACGAGCCACTGGGCGGCAGTGATGCGGAGGATGATGGTGGAGAACATGCGGCGCACCTCCTTGCGACGGGGCACGAGGGTGGCAATCCACTCCGTCTTCTTCTCGTTGGCGGGGGTGAACGAGACCTCGAAGTCGTGATCGCCCACCAGGCTCTGGCCCGACATGATGTTCGTCATCAGACGAGCCATCTCCCTGTACATGCGATGGCGGCGCGTGTCGACCTCTCGCGATCCGCGCCCATCAGTCATCACCACCTTCTGCCCATCGATGAGGAAGGTGTGGGCGGTAGGCGACGTGTACTCCCAGCAGAGTCTGTCAGGACTGCGGTAACTGAGCGTGCCCCTCGACACGGAAGCGCTGGTCAGCAGTTTGGTATGCTTGGTCTGCACGAAGTCGCAGCGCATCGTCTTCATGCCCTTGGTGGCGGCGACCATCTTCTGTCGGGCCGTCTGCGCATCCTGCGCCTTGGCGTCGGCAGGCATCAGCATACAACCAGCCATGATGAGCAGCACTCCCACCCAGCGGGTCAGGGGCACCTCCTCGTGGAAGATGAGGATGGCGGCCAGCATGCCGAAGACATAACTGAGGCTGACCAGCGGATAGGCCATACTGAAAGGGAACACCTTGACGATGTACATCCACAGCAGCGACGCCGTCAGGAACAGCAGTCCACAGACGGCGAACTGCCAGTTGACGAACACGCTGGACCAGAAGGCTCTGTTCCAGCCGAAGGGTGCCATCCGCATCAGGGCTAACTTAAGGAACACTTGCCCGCCCGTGAGCAACAGGCTCTGAAAGATGGCTAACGGAATGATTCTCCACATGTCAGTACAATGGCTATTGAGTGAATACTTGGGAGCCCCGTCACCCCCAGGCGCTCCATCAGGGAACGATAGAGGGGCGTGGTCTCATCATGACAGCCCACGAGGACCGTCTTGTAGCGCCCGCTCTGCAGGAGCAGACGGGCATCGCGGAGTGCCCATTCGAGCGAACGGTCGCACTGGGTATAGGTGACGTTATAACCGTGACAGCCTAACCGGATGGCAATATTGCTGCTGATGGTGTTGTGGGTGCTCTGCATGAAGTTGGTGGGCTTCAGCATCACCTCACCCTCCTCTTCGAGTTGCATCAACAGGGCCTCGCTGTTCTCCCAGCAGCCCAGGGCGGTACCCGTGATGATGGCATCGGGACAAGTGACGCCCGCCTGCTCCAAGGCCTTCAGCGACGACAGGAGGGAGGCCTTCATCAGTTTGCCCATCCTGCGGGCCTCCAGGGGCTTCACATAGTCGCGGATGGCGGAGAGTTCGTCCTCAGAGGTGATTTCGACGCGGGAGAGTTCGCGGATGCCTTCGGTGAAGAGTGGAGGGTTTATTTCGTGGAGTGTGGAGTGTGGAGAGTGGAGTGAGATATGATTGGCGGCAGAATCTGCACCTGGAGTATTCTCACTCCTCACTCCACACTCCTCACTCCTCGAAAATATCTTTCCATACTCCTCACTCCTCGACAAAACAACAGCCGAGTCATTCCCTCCAAATCCAAATGAATTACAGAGCACATGCTGCAGATCATAATGGTCCTCACCCATCGTGGGGACAATGCCGTCTGACATCGGATGCTGCCACCCGAGGTTGGCTGGCACGAACTGATGCTGCATGGCCAAGAGACAGATGACCGTCTCGATGCTGCCTGAGGCGCTGGTGGTATGGCCTGTGAAGCCCTTGGTGCTCGACACGAGCGGCATCTGCTCTCCGAACACGCGTCGGAGGGCCACACCCTCACTACGGTCGTTGTTGGGCGTGCCTGTGCCGTGGGCATTGACATACTGGATATCGGATGGCTGCAGTCCGCTCATCGACAGGGCCTCTGTCATCGCCAGGTAGGCTCCTTCACCATCGTCAGACGAGGCCGTCTGATGGAAGGCGTCACAGGCATTGCCATAGCCTCGCAGACAAGCATGAACAGGTACGCCCCGCTCCAGGGCCTGCTCTTCGCGCTCGAGCACCACGTAAGCGGCTCCCTCGCCCAGGTTCAGGCCAGCACGCGTCTCATCGAAGGGACGACAGGGTTGCTGGTCGAGGATCATGAGGGAACGGAAGCCGTTGAGATGGAACACCGAGAGTCCCTCAGTGCCACCAGCCACGACGAGGTCAGCCTCACCCGCCTTGAGCATGTTGGCCCCGAAGATGAGGGCGTTGGCGGCAGAGGAGCAGGCGGTGGAGATGGTGGTATAGTCGGAGAAACAGCCGAAGTAGTCGGCAATCTGGCGGGTATTGTCGCCCGCACTGTGGTCCCGCAGGTATTTCAGATGCCCGTCAGACTTGAGCATCTCGCTAAAGTAGCGTTCGCTGAGGTCCATGCCTGCCACGGTGGTGCCGGAGATAAGGATAATGCGCTTCTTGGCCGGAGTGTCTGTGGCCCACGACATCACGGAGGCATCCTCCAGCGCCTGACGCACAGCCCACATGCCCATCATCGCGGTGCGGCTCGTCAACTCGTCGGCAGGGAGTCCCAACTGCTGTTGCAACTCCTCGTCAGACCACTTTACCTCGCCCACAGGCAGTTCACGGTGCGTGGACTTCAGCCATCGCATCTGGCCTATGCCCGTCCGCTTCTCACGGAGGGCAGCAAGCACCGTCGCCTTGTCATACCCGATGGCAGAGATGATGCCTTCGCCTGTAATTACAATGTTCACTTCTTACGATGTTCGCTAACGTACTCGGCAATGGTTCTCACATTCTTGAAGATGGACTTACCCTCGGCCGAGTTTTCCAGTTTGATACCATACTTCTTCTCTAACAGCACAATCAGTTCCAGGGCATCGATGGAGTCGAGCCCCAGTCCGTCGCCGAACAGGGGGGCATCCGTATCGATATCCTCAGGTGTCATCTCCTCCAGATTGAGCACCTCGATCATCTGTTGCTTCAATGTTGTAATCAGATCTTCCATAATTTTATTTACAATTTTCGAATTTACAATTTACGAATTTACGATTTCTCTCACCTCGTACACCTTCAGGTCAGCCACGTAATGGGCATCGTCCTGATAGTCGACCCATCCTCCGAGAATGCTCCGTGTGGTCTCATCCTGACAGCACGCCTGCAGCACCTGGCGCATCACCTCATCCTGACGCTCCGGCAAGATGCAGAAGGTGGTCTCTCCGTGATAGTGATTGCGGATGGCCAGTTCACCCGCCACGATATTCGGGAGGGTATAGACAAACAGCGACGGGCTGGGAAAGAATTGCCCAGGCGTCTCGATCGAGGACAGATATTGACGGTCGGCCATGATCGACGAGGCATGATTGAACAGGATGATGGCGCGGTCGTCACAATCCTTGAAACGTTCCCTACCCTCTGCCTGCAACAGCAACTCAGAGGCTATGAAGCCTAACTGACTCAGACGGTCCATCTTATAGAATTTAGGGTAGTCACCCACATATCGTTTATACAGGTCTGTCAGCATGGCCTTGCCCGTACCCGTAAAGGCGATGTCGCGACCATCCACGCACACCCGCTCGGGGGTTATCAAAACGTGGATTTTATCGTGGAGTGTGGATTGAGGAGTGTGGAGTGAGATATGATTGGCGGCAACCAACAATGCCGCATTGCACCCGCCAAAGCCAGAGATGACCTTGACGAACGCCTGCTTATCGGTTGCCTCTGAGGATGCCACCAGCCGTATCTTCCCTGACACCCCAGCCTCCTCAAAGCCTTTCGTCCCGAGGATGGTATGATCGTCGAGGGCAGCCATCGAGAGGATGGTCTCCAAGACGCCTGCCGCACCCATCGTATGCCCATAGTAACCTTTATACCCATTGACAGGCACCGAAGAGAGGCCGGCACGCTCTATGGCTACGGACTCCATCTGGTCGTTGAACATCGTAGCGGTGCCGTGGGCATTGATGAAGGCCAACTGTGAGGGCGACACACCCTGCATGACCTGCCGGAGGGCCTGACAGGCACCCTCGCCGTCCTTGGCAGGAGAACTGATATGAAAGGCATCATTTCTGACGGCACCTGTGACGATGCCCCACGCCTGCGGCTGTGATTGCCTGCTGAGAATCATCGTGGCAGCGGCCTCGCCCAGACTGAGTCCCGTACGCTCCATATCGAAAGGACGACAGGCCTCTGACGACACCACATGGAACGACTGGAAGCCAGAGACCACGAAACGGCTCTGCACATCTGCGCCACACACCACAGCCACATCATAGGTTCCTGCCTCCAGCAGACGGGCAGCCAGCAACAGGGCCGACACACCCGAGATACAGGCATTGCACACGACGATGGGCTCTGTGGTGAAACCCAAGACCCGGGCCATCTTACGGGCGCTGGCACCAGGCGACAAGTCGTCTGTCGTCTCCTGGGTCAGTTGGTCTACGTTCCCTTTCGTCGTACTGATAATAAGCACGACGCCCTTCCGGGCAGGATCGACTGCAGCATCCTTCAGCGCCCTTCGGACAGAAGAGGTCGCCAACGCCTCGAAAGGAGTCAGGCCCTCTGCAGCCAGCGCCTGCCACTGCGCCTCACTGAACAACGAGGCGGTGAATGGCTCGGGCAGTTGCCAGTGGTCTGTATAACGGCAAAGAGCGGAACGACCAGCCTTCACGGCCTGATAGTTCTGCTCCGTCATCTCACCCAAGGGCGACAAGATATTATCTGCAATCTTATATACCATAATTATTTACATTCCAAAGTCAAAGCCCCATCGCTTCTTCCATGCCAGGTAGAAGGGCGGATTCTCCCATATCAACTGATACTGCAGGTCCATGAACACCTGCACGGAGTGACCTGTGGCATAGAGGCTCTCATCTTCTGGGTCACGGATCTCGTAGTCGAAGACAATCTTCGCTGAGATGGTGGGACGGTAGATGATGTCTATCCTTGGCTTCATGCCGTAGCGGATGGGCTTCTTATATTGGATGGTCTGCTCGACCATAGGCGCATAATAGCCATGATCCACATAGCCCATATAACTCAGGTCGTACTTAGCGCCGAAAGCCTCACGGGCATCCTCGAAATAGAGGGCATAGGAGCCATGCCACACCACACCCATCGAGTCGACCTCGCTGAAGCGTACCTCCAGTTGTTTCGAGGCCTTCAACTCGGGGGCACCTTCCAGTTCCGGAAATTCCTTCACGTCCGTTTTCCTCATCTTCGTTACGCCTTCTCCTCTTCACTCCTCACCCCGATCTTGATGTCTGTCGTGGCCAGCACCTCACCCTCACAGGTGACGGTAGCCTTGGCCAGCGTCATTCCAAACACCTCGCTCACGGTGTCGACCGTCGTGTTGATAGTCTGTCCAGCCTTGGGCAATGACACGACCTGAAAGTTCTTCACCGCGCCGATGACCCCAATCTGAATGCCGTTGTGGAGAATATACTTGTTCACGAAGCCGATACGCGCAGCACAACTCTGGGCAATGTTCTCAATCAGGCCACTGGCGCTAAACTGTCCATCGTCCACGAAGATGTTCTGGGGAGAGATAACCGTCTCTGTGACTGTCCTCACCTCATCGATCTGGGTCAGACAGCCAATCATCACAAACGGCTCCTGCTGGGGGAGCAGTTCATGGATGTCGATGGCTCTCAGTTGTTCCTCTGTATAGAGGGGAAATTTGTTGTCTGTCATATCCAAAAATCAAAATAGTTATACCATTGTGTGGGATAGCGCCTGACCATCCCTTCCAGCACAGACACATAAGCCTCTGCCAGTTGTCTGGTCTGCTCACGCCTGGGCGCTTCCTTATCATAGTCGAGAGGGGTCACTAGGATGAGATAGCCGCGGGTTGAGGTCTTCATCACATTCACGCATACCACATCCAGTCCACGCATCGTCGCCACGCTGAAAGGTCCCATCGGGAAACGGGCCTCATGACCCAAGAACGGCAACTGGATGCTCTTCTGCGACCCCCATACCCGGTCGGCTGGGATGCTGACGACCTCACCGTGAGTCAGGGCATTGTCGATCTCAAACAGATGAGACATGTCGTCACGGACCAGTATCATCCTATTGCCATTCGGACCGAACATCTTACCGCGGTTCTCCATCACGGAGGCCTTCTCGCCGAAATAGACCAAGGCATTGACACTCTTCTTGTCAGAGACCTGCGTATAACCAGCCATCTCAAAGTTACCGATATGGGAACTCAGCACCACAAAGCCAGACTCCTGTTCGCACAGATGATTGTAATGCTCAAGGCCTTGCGTCTCCATCAGGAACTGCTTGCCAGCATACATGGCGAAACGGTCAATCACCACCTGTGCAAACATGCAGTGGTTCTTGTAGGTCATCCACCAGGCTCGCAGGGGACTATAGCCAAAGCCTTTGCGGAAGAAGCGATACATGTGGCCGTAGCCCTCACGGAAGAGCATGCTGGGCGGCACGACGAAGATATAGGAAAAGACATAGAGCAGACGGACATCCAACAGACGCAACATGGCTATCAGACAACGATGCATCGGGCCCGTGCCAAAGGTTGTTCCTGCCCACTGTTTCTCACCTAAGTCTTCCCGCTGCTTCATGCTCAGCCTACCTTCGTCTCGATATAGTCGCAGAACTGGCTTAGCGTCACCACGCCCTGCATCTCCTCGGGCTTGATCTTAAAGCCGAAGTTCTTCTCCACGATGACCACAATATCCACGAAGTCCAGGCTGTCGATGCCCATATCCTCCTTCAGTTTTGCCTCGGGAAATATCTTATCCTCGTCGATCTCAAGGTCATCAATGAGGAAAGCCCTCACTTTCTCTTCAATTTCTTGTCTACTCATCTCTTATTTATTCTTATATTTTCTTAATTTACTTAACTACAATTATCGAGTGCCCCATGCCTAAATGGTCATAGATCTGTTCAATCTCGAGTCCAGCCTCCTTGATACACTGTGCCATGTCCTCAGTATGATACATCTTTGAGTTACCATTGGCCATCGCCGTGAAGTAGAGGCTGGTCATGGTCAGGCAGAAGGCTGCCGTCTCATAGCGCTGACGGTCCCACAGGGTCTCCATGATGTAGATGCGCGTCTCAAGTGTCATCGCCGCCTTCGCCCGACGCAGTATGCCTACGATCTCATCCATCGAGAAACAGTCGAGGAACTGGCTCATCCAGATGGCGTCGAGACCGCCTTCGCGCTGGGGGAACAGGGCATCGGGATCCAGCAGATTGATGCCATATCCACTGATGCGCTCTGCCCCTTCCTGACCCTTGACGTTCGCCTGCATCATGGCTATCTGCTGCGGCAGGTCAAGGATGGTCACCTCCACCTCCTGATTGTAGCCGACGCATTGCAGCGCCCACTTGCCGGTGTTGCCACCCACGTCGTAGAGCGACCGCACATGGCGCTCGTCGAAGATGATCTTCAGGGCCTCGGGGAAAGAGGAGTCACTATAAAAATGGTCGAAGCCAAACCAACTCTTCTGTACCTGTTCCGGCAGGCTCGACAGCCCTTCATAGATGGTTGGCCAGGAGCCGAAATGCTTCAGTCCTTCGGGCTTGCCGTTCTTCAGCGATTCATCCAGACGGAACATACCTTCGTAGTTCACATCGTGGTTGAAATCCATATCCACACGAATATTAGGACTGGTCAGCAAAAACCAGCCTACTTTCGACAGGGAGAAGCGCTCCGTCTCTGGATCAACCAGGATGGTGCCGATACTCAGCGAGGCCTCTGTCAGGCACTTCACCGCATAGTCTGACAGACCTGTCTGCTGACAGATCTCCTGGCGCGTCAGTCCTCCATCGGCATCCCGGAGCAGATCGAGGATGCCCCACTTCACCATCAAGCGTGAAGCCTGGAAGACGACTGGTCCCCAGGCTATGAACTCTGCCAGCCGCTGCGCCTCACGGGCAGACAATTGCTCTTTTGTATATTGTTTGCTAAGAGCGGTCGAAAGATTCATAAAAGAAATTTACTTATTAACGTCTTCCAACAGGTCTTTGGCCAGACTTTTGTGGAACATCTGCATACGACGCTTGAAGTTGGGAAATTTGAAATCAAGGTTTCTACTCGATGCACCTCTGTATCTGTGGATCTTTACCGTACAGACGGTCTGGCCACTGGCATCCTTGATCTCCAAGATGGCGTTGACGGTAATACCACCGTCACGCTTGCTGACGCTCCAATAGGAAGCACCCGCGTTACCCGTGTCAAATGCACTCGCGGTGAACACAAAGTGATAGTCGCCCTTACCTTTCTCCAACATCTTCACGTTCTTTTTCTTCTCTTCATTCCAACGCTTGACGAAGTATTCCTTGCTGTTTTCAAGAATGTCATCCCAGTCCTTGTACACATCCTCGTCTTCAGTTGCCAGTTTTTCCCTTAACGTCTTATCAGTTAGGGACTTGCTCCTCAGGTTGCCAGTCTTGGCATCAAGATAGTTGAACTCTACGGTAGCGGTCTTTCCAGGTTGACGGACTACATCCACAAAACTGCCAGATGTGACGGTAAACTCCGGTTCATCATCAGCGTAGGCCCCCAAGGCTACTATAGCCATCAGCGCCATCATCAGAATCTTTTTCATATTAATCTATTATTGTTTTAATTTACTAATCACCAAAGCCGAGTTTGTTCCGCCAAAGCCGAAGGAGTTGCTCAACACGGTGTTCACCTCCATGTCGACGGTCTTGGCAGTCAAATTAAGTTTCTCAGAATACTCGTCGGGATTCTCGAAGTTGATATTGGGCGCCACGAAGTGATGCTGCATCATCAGGATGCTGTAGACAATCTCTGAGGCACCTGCCATCCAGCACTCATGACCCGTCATCGACTTGGTGGAACTGATGAGGGCCCGTTGGCCTGTAAACAGGCGGTTAAGGGCAATAGCCTCGTACATATCCCCTTGCAGCGTCGACGTGGCATGGGCATTGATATAATCAATATCGTCCAGTTGGATGCCTGCATCCTGAATGGCTCGGGTCATCGCAATCACACTACCTTCGTCGCTGGGTTCTGAAATACCTCCACCATTACTGGAGAAGCCATAGCCTGTCACCTCAGCAAGAATCGTTGCACCACGGGCCACAGCATGGTCATAGTCCTCAAGCACCAGAGCGGCAGCGCCACCGCTGGGGATCAGTCCGTCCCGATCCTTGTCGAAGGGACGACTCGCCTTCGCGGGTTCATCCATTCGGACGGAGAAAGCATTGAGGGCATCGAAGGAGGCCATCGAATAGTAGTTCGTCTCCTGTGCACCACCACAGAGCACCATATCCTGCAGTCCCTGACGGATGAGCATCAGGCCAAGACCTATCGAATGGCTGCCGCTGGCACAGGCCGCACTGACGGTGAAGTTCACCCCACGCAGATGGAAGATAGTGCTCAAGTTCATGTTCACCGTCGAGTTCATCGACTGGAAGATCAACCCATAACCCAGCATCGCCGAGTCGTGTTTCTCGTCCATGATCTTCGACGATTCGATGACAGGTTTTGCCGACGAGTCATTACCGAAGATACAGCCCACCTCGTTCTGACGTAAGTATTCATCGCTGATGCCTGCCTGTTCGAAGGCCTGACGCGATGCCATATAGGCATATTGCGCCTCTTCCGACATGCCGGCACGGGTGTGACGGTCCAACATCTGTTTCGTGATGACGGGAGTTTCAACGATACCCGTCAGTCCACTGCGATAGCCATAGGTCAGGCGGTCCTTGTCCAGACCTATTCCCGACTTGCCGTGATACAAAGAATCTTTAACGGTCTCCAGATCAGTGCCCAGGCACGACCAGATACCCATTCCCGTTATGACAACACGTTTCATCTGTCAACTGTAAACCGTAAACTATAAACCGTAAACTGTAAACCGTAAACCGTAAACCGTAAACCGTAAACTAAGTATACAGACCACCATTGATATTAATGACCTCACCCGTGATATACGCCGCCTCATCAGAAGCGAGGAAAGCCGCCAGCGCTGCCACCTCCTCAGGAGACCCGAAACGTCCTGTAGGAATCATCTTCTTCAGTTCGTCAACAGGCAGACCTTTTGTCATATCAGTCTCGATAAAGCCCGGAGCAATAGCATTGACAGTGATATTGCGTGGTGCCACCTCTTGTGCCAGAGCCTTCGTGGCACCAATGACGGCAGCCTTGGCAGCACTATAGTTAGTCTGTCCGGGCAGTCCTTTCACACCAGAAAGCGACGCCATGTTGATGATTCGTCCGCCACGCTTACGGGGCATCATGTGCTTCAGAAGATGACGCGTCACATAGAAGTAACCGTTCAACGTCGTGTCAAGCACCTTGTGCCAGTCCTCGTCAGGCATCATGAACATCACGTTGTCACGACGGATGCCAGCATTGTTCACCAGCACACCGAACCAATCCTCCGGATGCTTCTGTTCCCACTCCGTCAGAGCCGTTTCGATGGCCTTGGGGTCTGAGGTGTCGAAGGGCAGCAACTCACAGGTGCCGCCATTGGCAATAATCTCATCAGCCACACTCTGGGCTGCCTCACGGTTACTTAAGAAGTTTATCACTACTGGCCAGCCTGATGCTGCCAGACGTAAGGCAATAGCCTTACCAATACCACGGGATGCACCCGTCACTAATGCGTATTTCATTCTCTTTATCCTAAAATTTTTGCAAAAGTACGCATTTTCTTGCAATAATCGAACAAAAAAAATGATAATATTGTTTTTTTATCAGATTTTATGCTTATCTTTGCGTCAAATTTTATGCCACTAACTAATAAAAAGTAATATAATAATGGAACAACAGAAACGTTACGGTCACTTTGACGACCAGCACCGCGAGTATGTCATCACAGACCCGCAGACCCCATGGCCTTGGATTAACTACTTGGGCAACGAGGATTTCTTCTCACTCATCAGCAACACAGCAGGCGGCTACTCCTTCTACAAGGATGCCAAGTTCCGTCGCATCACCCGCTATCGTTACAACAACGTGCCGATGGACAACGGTGGGCGCTATTTCTATATCAAGGACGGCGATACCGTGTGGAATCCGGGATGGAAACCCTGCAAGACCCCGCTCGACTTCTACGAGTGCCGTCACGGCATGAGTTACACCCGCATCACGGGTCGGAAGAACGGTGTGGAGGCCTCCGTGCTCTTCTTCGTTCCCCTGAAGAAATGGGCTGAGGTGCAAAAACTGACCTTAAAGAACGATTCAAAGGAAGTGAAGCACCTGAAACTCTTCTCGTTCGAGGAGTGGTGTCTGTGGAACGCTGCTACGGATATGGAGAATTTCCAACGCAATTTCTCTACCGGAGAGGTTGAGATTGAGTCAAACATCAATCCTCAAACCGCAAACCTCAAATCTGCCACAATCTATCACAAGACCGAATACCGCGAGCGCCGTAACCACTACGCTTTCTATCATGTGAACACGCCCATTCAGGGCTATGATACCGACCGAGAGACCTTCGTGGGCCTTTACAATGAGTTTGCCAACCCCGATGCCGTGATGGAGGGCAAGCCCCGCAACAGCCATGCCCACGGCTGGAGTCCCATCGCCTCACACTATATCGAGGTGACGCTGCAACCAGGCGAGAGCAAGGACTTGGTATTCCTGCTGGGATATATTGAGAATGAGCAGGATGAGAAATTTGAGGCTCCTCAAGTAATCAACAAGAAAAAGGCGCACGCCCTCATCGCAGAACTCGACACCACCGAGAAGGTAGACAAGGCCTTCAATGAACTCTGCCTCTACTGGGATGCTCTTCTTAATATATATAAGGTAAAGACCGGCAACGACAAACTTGACCGTATGGTGAACATCTGGAACCAATACCAGTGTATGGTCACCTTCAACTTCTCGCGTAGCGCAAGTTTCTTCGAGAGTGGCGTTGGTCGTGGCATGGGCTTCCGCGATTCCAACCAAGACCTTGTGGGCTTCGTCCATCAGATTCCGCCCCGAGCCCGTCAGCGCATCATCGACATCGCCTCGACACAGTTCCCCGACGGCGGCTGCTACCACCAGTACCAGCCCCTCACCAAGCGCGGTAACAACGACATCGGCGGTGGTTTCAACGACGATCCCTGCTGGCTCATCTTCGGAACGGTGGCCTATATCAAGGAGACAGGCGACTTCTCCATCCTCGACGAGATGGTGCCCTTCGACAACCAGCCGGGCACAGAGGTGACACTCTTCGACCACCTGAAGATCTCGATGGATCATGTCATCAAGAACCTCGGTCCCCACATGCTGCCGCTCATCGGTCGTGCCGACTGGAACGACTGCCTAAACCTGAACTGCTTCTCGTGGGATCCCAACGAGTCGTTCCAGACCACGGAGAACGTCTCTGAGGGCACGAAAGCCGAGAGTCTCATGATTGCAGGACTGTTTGTTGTCACGGGCAAGGATTACGTTGCGCTGTGCAAGCAGATTGGCAAGACAGACGAGGCTGCTCGCATGCAGGAGGCCGTTGACGCAATGATCGAGACCGTGAAGAAGCACGGATGGGACGGTGAGTGGTATCTCCGCGCCTACGACTTCTATGGTCGTAAGATTGGTTCCAACGAGTGTGAAGAGGCTAAAATATTCATCGAGTCGCAGGGCTGGTGCACGATGGCCGAGATCGGTGCCGAAGAAGGAATGGTGGCCAAGTCGCTCGACTCCTGCAAGAAATATCTGGAGTGCGAACACGGTATGGTACTCAATAACCCAGCCTTCACGAAATACATTTACGAATACGGCGAAATCAGTTCATACCCAGAAGGTTATAAGGAAAATGCAGGCATCTTCTGTCATAACAATCCTTGGGTCATCATCGGTGAATGTATCGCAGGCCGTGGCAACGATGCCTGGAGCCACTACGCCAAGATATTGCCCTCTTACGTCGAGGAGAAATACCAGACGCTGCACAAGGTGGAGCCTTACGTGAACTGTCAGATGGTGGCCGGTAAGGACGCCTTCCGACCCGGCGAGGGTAAGAACTCCTGGCTCACGGGAACGGCTGCCTGGATGTGGTACACCGTCTCGGAATTCATCCTCGGCATCAAGCCCGACTACGACGGTATCCGCATCGACCCTTGTCTCCCCGAGACTGCCGGCGACTACACCGTCCAGCGTAAGTTCCGCGAGGCAGAATATGAAATCACCATCCATCCCAACGGCGCGCAGAAGGGCGTGAAAAGCATCACACTCGACGGCCAGCCTATCGAAGGTACAGTTATCCCCTATTCCCCCGGCAAGCATGTGGTCGAAGTGGTGATGTAGTTTATTGTTTACGGTTTACTGTTTACGGTATACAGATGATCAGTTATAGGGCAGAGTAATCACACATTTAAAATTTCAACGTACAAGATGATTACGAATAGTAGCAAATGGTCGAAGGTGTGGGTTGGAGTCATCTCTTACCTCATACCTCTCACCTCTTACCTCTTCATTATTTCCTCCTGCGGCAACAATCCCAGCCAGGAGGAGAGTGCAAGGGCAGAGCAACTCATAAAGGCCGCTCACAAGGCCAAGGACTACCAACGGCTGATATCACTGGCTGACAGTCTTGAAGCCAAAGGAAGCATGACTCCCGCCCAAGCCTACTATTGGCAGGGCTATGCCAGCGACAGGACTAACCACCGTCGTATGGCTGAGTTCTACTATAATACCGCCCTCAAGGCCGCAGGTACTGATGACTCGGAGATCCTTGCCAAGGCCGCCAGCCATCTGGCTAACCTCATGGCCGTCAGAGGCGACTATGAGAACGGTCTGAAAATTGCCACCCCTGTAGTGCGACAGTTAGAGGAACTGCAATGCGACACCACCAGCGACTATGTGAACCTACTTATCTATATCGGTTGCTGTCAGGCTGGCCTCGGCACTTCGGGCGAAGCCACTGCCGACGGCTTCGACAAGGCTTATGAGAGGCATCTGGACAACGTGAAGAAGAACCGTACCGACGAGGCTTACAAGGATGCCATCGCCGGGCTCATCAACATCGTCTATGCCTGTAACTACATAGGCCAATACCGTGAAGCCCTCAAGTGGAACAGCCACTTCAGCGAGATGATCAGCGAGTACGAGCAGCGCCCAGGTATCAGTTCTGAGTATATCGACAAGCAGCAGGCCCGGTACAACCTCTACCAGGCACAGGCCCTCGAAGGACTAGACAAAGACGACGAGGCAGCAAAGGCCTTTGACGCTTTTCTCACCTCACAATACGCCAAGACTCCTGAGGGGCGTATCCTTGCCAACGACTACCTTATCGCTGCCGAGCGTTGGGGAGAGGCTGCAGATAATTACCAAAGCCTCGATGCTCTGTTGGGTGAAGGCGACAACAGTTACTCACTCGACAATATCCGATCGCTAGTACTGAAGAAGTATCAGGCCAACCTTCTGGCAGGTCGCCGTGATAGTGCCGTTGCTGTCAGCATGTTGCTCTGCGACTCGCTCACCAACGCCTTCCAGCGCGCCAAGGAAATAGATGCTGCCGAACAGGCTGTCATCGTCAGAAAGGTCGAGGAACTCGGCGAACAGCAAGTTGCTGCTACACGCCGTCATCAGTTGGCGGTGCTCGGACTTATAGGACTGATTTTCTTGGCCGTCATCGGTTACGTATTCTACCGTCGTTACCACCACTACCAACTCCATCTGGCCCACAGGGAACTGCGCAAGGACATTGGTGAACTGGAGACAGCCGCCACCGAACGTTCCCGTACAGAGACCGAGCAGCGTATTGCCGCTGCCATCAGCCAGTACGTTGCTCATGAGCAGCAACTCCCACAACGTGATGACCTCACCCTGCTCGTTTCACAGACACCCGGCACGATGGCTGGAAGTTGTTTCTGTGGAGCAGTCCAGCAAGGTGACGCCCTCATCTTCGCCATTGGCAGTGCTACGGGCAAAGGTGTGACAGCAGCCACCACCTCTGCCATGACGTGGGCACAATTCCGCACGGCAGCCTCCATTGATACCAACCCAGAACACATCATCACAGCCATCAACGAAGCCATCAGCGACGGCAAACACATGCCCGTACGTATCCTCGTGGGATCGCTCGACATGACCAGTGGCCTGTTGCAATACTGCAATGCCGGCAACAATACGCCGCTGCTATCCGACAAGGAACTCACGTTACTGCCCGACTGTGACGGTGAGCCCGTTGGTACACAGGCGGGCTATGCCTATACCACTCATCAGACGACCCTTGCCAAAGGTAAGTGGTTGTTCCTGTATGCCAATGGTGTTGCCGAGGCCACAGATGCCGACGGCAAGCCCCTCGGCGACAAGCATCTCCGTGGCATGGCCCTCCAAGCCTTCAAGGTCAATGAGCGTCCAGAGCCATTCTTGCAGAATATCCAGAAGGCAGTCGACGACTATACAGGCTCCACACCACAGGCCAACGACCTCACCATGATGGTCATCGGCAGGAAGTAAACATCAAAAATTAGTGAAAGAATGCCTTCTATGGGTCGCCTTACCTGACTCATGGAAGGCATTTACAGATAGAAGACGAAACGGAGGGAGGCGTAGAGTTGGATGGCGAAAAGGTAGACAATGATGATGGGTGCGCCATGGGCGACACCACTGCTAAGGGCATCGAAGATGTCGGTGAGACTATGGAGACGGCCTGACACAAGACCGAAAGTAACAGATACCAGACAAAGGCCAAAGGCAATAGCAGGAATGAGGCTGCGACTGAAGGCAGAAGGGAAAAGATGGCCCGTAGCCGACAGAAGGATGGCATGAGGTGTCAGCGTGAGCAATGCCAGGATGACGAGATAGATTATCAGAAACACCAAGGCAACGCGGATTGCCAGCCGATCGCGGAAAGTGAGAAGGCGAAAATGTGAAAAGGTAAAGCATTGGGCTACCCCACTCTTCTGCATGCAGCCCAAGGCACTGAGCAGCAGGATGATCCATACGAGCAGTGGTGAGCCAATCATGGACTCAAAGGAGCCGAAGAACCAGCGGATGCCCTCACTGGAGAGCAATGAGCGCACACCCTCCATCCTCGTGGCCGAAAGGAGCCACGAGAGGATGATGAGCAACACCTCACCCACCATCAGCCCAAAGGCCAACAGGGCAAGACGATTGCGGGTATGGCGAATGACGCTATTCTTCATCGGGATGCAGGTTGTCGATGTCAAGGATGCGGAGTTCGATGGCTCTGACGACCAGGCGCGTCGCATTGATGCCACCACTGCCCTCTGGGAAGAGTTTCTGGATAAGTTCGTTCTGTCGTTTCTCAAGGCTCTTCACGCCGAAAGGCATGCCCCGCAGATTGGTGATCTGTTCCTTGGTATAGCCTAAGGCAAGATGACGAAGGAAACGCTCGTCATATTCGTCAATCTCGTAGTTCACCAATGCCTCCTGCTTGACAATCTTGCCGCTGACAGAGGCTTTGAAACGCTCGACGATCTTCTCGAGGATAGGCTCGTTGAACACCAGTTGCTTGCCATCCATCACGGCCGAGACATCACGACGAGTCAGCAACTCGCCAGTCTTCAGAATAATACCGTCAGCCCCGGCATCCAGCACGTCCACCCACAGTTTCTCATTCAGGATCTCACCCGTGAAGATCAGCACCTTCACTTGAGGGTGCAGTTCCTTCGTGTGACGACAGATCTCCACGCCGACGGTGGTAGATCCCCCAAGGCCGAGATCAAGCAGCACGAGGTCGGGCACTTGCTGTTTGAGCAGTCGCCAGTAGGCTGGTTCCGTGTCTGCTGTACCAATCACTTCCGCCTCTGGGATGTCAGAGCGGACTATACCGAGGGTGCCTTTCAGTTCGAGGGGCACATCCTCAACGATAATGACTTTGAAATGATCCATGTTGTTATTTACGATTTACAGATTTACGATTTGTTACATTGGCGGCAGGGAGGGTAATGATGATATTGGTCACAACATCGATGACCTCTGCGTAGATACCACAGCCACGACGGTTCGTGGCCTCGCCGTGATCCCTGACGATCTGACGACAAAGCAGGAAGGGGATGTGCTCCTTTGAGGGCGTGAAGAGATCCGTGGCCTGTTCTGGGGTAAGCCGAAGTTGCGGCATAGGGATTCTAACCTCCACATAACGGTCGTTACGTGGCGTGAATTGTTTGACGATTTTCTGCTGACCAGACTGGCGCCGCAGGATTTCGTAGAGATAGCGTATGAGCGTCTCATCACCCAGAACACCTCCCTCGAGAGGTTTGAGATGCAACGTGGCCCGTTCCACCTGCCGCATGGCCTGACGACTGAGCACGCCATAGAGTTCACGATAATAGCATGTCACCTCACCCAAGGCCTCCACCTCGTGGGCGTCGAGCAGTTGACGGATACGGGAGGGATAGTACATCGTTTCGTGCTTCAGCGTGGAGAGACAATTGTCGAGCACCGCATTCGAGATGTGCAGATTGCCATCTTCGAGTTCAGCCTTTCGGATCTCATCGTCGAGAATTTCAAGGCTGCTCTGCCGTTGCTGATCACGCAGGAACCGGTCGTAGAGACGATGACGGTAATAGAGCAGGTAATAGGCAGGAACGATGGCCAACAACAAGAGAACAAGCAGTATGACAGCAATGGTCTTGTTGGTCTGTGACTGTTGCATCGTGCGGCAGTAGTCATCCAAGGAATTATCTGCCGACATCTCCTTGAACAGTTGTGTATAAATACGATTATTGTAACTGTATATCTGCCATTGGTGGAGCGAGAGGGCTGCGACGGCACTCTCATTACGCATATCAAGAATCACCTGATAGTCGGTCTTGAGACTATCGTGGAACCACTTGATCTCCGGTGCCATCAGCGAGGGATTACCCATCTGCCGCATCAGGTAACGACCACCTGGACGGAGTTGCCGATAGTGGGCGTTGAGATAATACCGGCAGGAGTCGGCAAACTGCAGCGTGCGCTCGTAGTTACCGCTGATATTAGAGTAATAAGCCGAATCGGCGAAGGCCTGTGCCCGAGAGAGGTATGAGGTAAGAGGTAAGAGGTGAGAGGTATGATTCGAGACGGTGGGTTGTGCTGCTGCAGGCAGATTAACAAGCATCAATCCGCAAATCGTCAATAGCGTGATGAGCATTTTCATGATGCCTTTGGGCAGGGTGAAACTGATGCGGCTCCCATGGCTTATGGTGCTGGTGGCGCTCATAGAACAGACAGAGAATATCTGGCTTACCTTGCGATACTTCTCGATGATGCCCTTGCAATTGAGCAGACCGAAACCGTGAGAGGTTTGAGGCTGGAGGTTGGAGGTTGAAGATTTGAGAGTACCTTCGTTGTCGAAAATCGGCTTGGCATCGAAGAGATGGTCGAGTTGTTCCTCCGTCATACCTTGTCCCGTATCTTCGACAGCAATCTCCACACGGTCGTCAAGGTCGGTGGCAAAGATGCTGACACGGCCATCACGGGGCGTAAACTTACGGGCATTGTCGGCCAGCGTGTTGAGCATGAAGAGCGTGAGCACCTTGTCGGCCTTGACCATGGTTTCCGTAGGCTGTACATCGAGGGTGACGCCTTTCATCAGGAACGACGTCCGCCCTTTCGATAGGAGGTCGAAGAGCGACTGTAGCGGGAAACTCTCGATATGGAGACTCAGGTCGCCCTGACGCAACTGAATCCAATAGGTCAGCACATCGTTGTATTCGTTGATTTGGTCCGTGAGTTCACGGATATAATCGAGTTTCTCCTCACTCTGCTCGCCGGTCATCAGGTTCTTGTCATTCGCCTCGTGGATGATGCGGTCGATAAATGGCGTGATGCTATTGACGAGGGAGATCTTGGCACGCTGCTCCAGACTGAGTCGCTCGCCATTCTCCACCCTAAGCCGCTGTACAGCCAGTTGCTCGTGCCGTTGTTCAAAGAGGTCGTCAGGGATGTCCTCACGCCGTTTGCGGCGATTCATGTGGTTGAAGAGCCAGAGCAGGAACGTGAGCAGGCAGATGGCGATGACGACGGCGCCCAGCATGATGTTCAACTGCACCGAGGTCTTCTCGTACTGACTCGCACGGGCCTCCAGTTGACGGTCCTGGCGGGTGGTTTCCTGCAGGTCGAGATATAGGTTACGGTTGTAATCGCTCTGTTGTTTGTCGTCGATGGCTGCATAGGCTACGCTAAGTTGTTCGCGGATAGAGGCTACCAGGTCTGGAGCCTGGTAGATGAGCGAGTCTGACAGGGCCTGCTCCAAATTAAAGAGCGCCGACTCGTAGTCGCCTATCTGCCGGAAGCAGGAAGCGAGTGTACGGTAGGCGCCTGCTATCTGGTAGACGTCGCCATAGTGTTCGAAAATAGTGAGTGCATTCTCTGCCAGCCATCCTGCCAGCATCTCCTCGTCAACACCCTCAGGGTTGATGAATTTCATCGCAGGCAGGTTGTCTGCGAGCAACTGACGACGGTAGTCAGGGTTCATCAAGTGCTCGGAGATGGCCTCAAGAGAGTTGGCTGCGAAGAAGGGGTAGTCAGCCTGACGGGCCAGGAGGAAGCAGCGCATGAGGTGGTCGAACTCCAACTGGTTGATCTCCCGCTGCGTGCCTTGAGTGATGATGCCGCCCGCACCGATGTTATACAGGTAGTTGAGCATCTGGGCGGTGTCGCGTTGCACTTCGTTGGGGTTGATGGCGCGCAGGGCCTCGATGCTCTGGTGCTCCAGGCCTACATAATAATAATAGGTGGAGTTGACAATGGCATATTCACTCTCTGCATAGCGCAGCCGGCGCTGCTGACGTGGGGAGAGTAGGTGACGCTCCTCGTCGATACGACTCAGGGCCTCATCGGCAAGTTGACGGTACTCATGGAACTCGCGGTTACGGGATCGGCGCTGGCAGAGGCGCATCTGCTGCACATGGGCCACCATGCGCTCCACTTGGTTGTCGCTCGTCTCAAGCACCTCGTTCAGCCACTCATCAGCCTGATCATACTGCATCCTGGCGATACAGACAAAGGCCTGATTATTACAAGCCTCCGCCCTACCCTCGCTATAACCGTCGCTCAAGTCATAAGCCCGGGTACTGTAATACAGCGCCGAGTCGAGGTTGCGGTAATGATAATCATAGGAGAGGGCATTCAACTTGTCGACATCGTTCCTATCCGGACGCGAACAGGCTGAAAGCAGAATGGTTGATATGATGAATAGCCAGAATCTCATGAGTAAGAACAGAATCCCCCCTACCCATTAAAGGCAGAGGGGATAAACAATTATCAGGCGCGAGCCTTGGCCACATAGCCGAGTGCTTCCTTGCACTTGTCGGTCACGTACTGCCAGTCGCCGGCCTTCACCTTTTCTGAGGGGAACAGTTTCGAGCCCATGCCGACGCAGAACACGCCAGCCTTGAACCACTTCGTCAGGTTCTCCTCCTCGGGAGCCACGCCGCCAGTCACCATGATCTTCGACCAAGGCATCGGAGCCTTCAGACCCTTCACCATGTTCGGACCGACCACGTCGCCGGGGAACACCTTCGTCAGGTCACAACCCAGTTCCTGAGCCTTGCCGATCTCGCTGACAGTCATACAGCCCGGACAGTAGGGAACGAGACGACGGTTGCACACAGGAGCGATATCAGGATTGAACAGCGGACCCACCACGAAACAGGCACCCAACTGGATATACATCGCTGCGGTAGGAGCATCGACCACAGAGCCAATGCCCAGTGCGAGTTCAGGACACTCCTTGTCGGCCCACTTCACCAGTTCGCCGAACACTTCCTGGGCGAAGTCACCACGATTCGTGAATTCGAAAGCGCGCACACCGCCCTCGTAGCAGGCCTTCACTACATTCTTACAGGTCTCGAGGTCCTTGTTGTAGAATACGGGCACCATGCCGGTATCGCCGATCTTCTTCAGGACTGCAATCTTATCAAACTTTGCCATCTTGTGATTTACGATTTACAAAATTTACGAAAATATACGATTTACGATGGATTAGCGCTGTACGCGACCACTGGCATTACCGCCAGCGAGGCTCTCCACCTCTTCGGCGCTTACCAGGTTGAAGTCGCCATTGATGGTGTGCTTCAGAGCAGAAGCAGCCACGGCGAATTCGAGGGCCTCGCCCTGAGTCTTCTTCGTGAGCAGACCGTGGATAAGACCACCAGAGAACGAATCGCCACCACCCACGCGGTCGATGATCGGGTTTATCTCGTAGCGCTTTGACTGATAGAACTCCTTACCGTCGTAGATCAGGGCCTTCCAGCCGTTGAACGTAGCGCTGTAAGACTCGCGGAGCGTAGAGACGACATACTTGAAGCCGAACTCCTTCATCATCTGCTTAAAGATACCCTCGTATCCGGCAGCGTCGGTCTTGCCACCCTCCACGTCAGCATCGGGCTTGAAGCCCAGGCAGAGTTCTGCATCTTCCTCATTGCCGATGCAGACATCCACATACTTCATAAGCGGGCGCATGATGGAGATAGCCTTCTCAGAGGTCCACAGTTTCTTGCGGAAGTTCAGGTCGACAGAGACGGTCACGCCGTGACGCTTGGCAGCCTCGCAGGCCAGTTTGGTCAGTTCGGCAGCCTTGTCAGAGATAGCAGGCGTGATGCCGCTCCAGTGGAACCAGGCAGCGCCCTCCATGACCTTGTCGAAGTCGAAGTCTGCGGGGACGGCCTCGGCGATGGAAGAGTGGGCACGGTCGTAGATCACCTTTGAGGGACGCATCGAGGCGCCAGTCTCAGCATAATACAGACCCACGCGGTCGCCGCCACGGGCGATGAACTCCGTGTTGACGCCATAGCGGCGCAGGGCATTGACGGCAATCTGGCCGATCTCGTGCTTCGGCAACTTGCTGACGAAGTAAGCCTCGTGACCATAGTTAGCCACAGAGATAGCCACGTTGGCCTCACCACCGCCAGGGATGATGCGGAATGATTCACTCTGGATGAAACGGTCGTTTCCTTGCGGAGACAGGCGAAGCATGATCTCGCCCAATGTTACGATTTTAGCCATTTTCTTTTTCCTTTTTTAATTTGTATTATTCAACTAATTTCTGTTTGCGACCACAAAGATAGCAACTTTTTCCGAGCCGTGCAAATATTTTCGGGTATTTATAGAAAAAAAACACGTTAACGATTTCGTCCGTCGGGCTATGTCGGCACTTGCTCAGGGCCTAATTGCCATAAAAACGCAACATTTTCGGCTTTTTGTTTGGTAGTTTGCAGATTTTGCCATAATTTTGCATTTCAAAACAATCAACATCGTTAATCAAAGACAAAAGGATTTCAAAATGAACGAAGTATTACTGATCACGGTTCTGGTGTTGCTAGCCATCTTTGGAGTAGCATTCTTCCTGATGTATCACCACTATCAGAAACGATTGAAGAGAGAACTCACCCGGGCTCAGAAGAGCGAACAGTTGAAGACGGTATTCATAGACAACATTAGTCACACTCTGCGCTCACCGCTGAATGCCATCTTGGGCTTCAGCAACCTCATCCTGGAAGACGAGCACGAGACGATGCCACTCGAGCAGGTGAAGGAGACGGCCTGCAGTATTAAGCAGAACACTGAGGAACTGCTCTCGTTCGTCTCAAAACTCTACGAACTGTCCAAGTTCCAGGGCATCACACCCTCATTCACATTCATTGAGGTCAACCTGAGCGAACTCATGGCCTCTTATCGTCGCGAGGCGCTGAACATCACCAAGCCCGACGTGCTGGTGCGCGTAACGACCGACCTCTCGCCCCACTGCAAGGTGTGGCTCGACACCAACTTCATGCACCAACTCATGATGCACATCCTGACGAATGCCGCCAACCACATCTCCGAAGGAGACATCATCATCAGATACACCAATGAGAGAAGAGGGCTCAAGGTGTCCGTCACCTATATCGGCATCGGCCAGGCAGAAGTGATCGGCGCCGACATCTACTCATTCCTGCAGAAGGAAGACGCCCTGAAGCACGTCAACGAGTCTTCGGTGCTCGGCCTGTCTCTATGCAAGGCCATCGTCGAAGTGCTGGGAGGCGAGTTCTATATGGACACGGAATACGACAAGAAGACCGTCGCCTCCTTCTGGTTCCCCTGCAAGATGAGAGACACCAAAAAGGAAAACCGGGCCTTTGACATCGATTGACCAGGCTTTTGGCACCGATTGGCACCCCCGAAATTGCTATTTCAGAATTAGCAAAATCGGGGGTGAGTTTGTAACGATGCCTTCCACGGTTCGTGCTGATGCCTACTAAGAACTGAAAGGTTCTGGGGACATTTGGGTTTAATAGAATTCGTTTACGTGCACATTTTCTATTGTAAGTTTGCATATTTCACGGAATTATCGTACCTTTGCACGGAAAAAATAAGAAACAACAGAAAATGTCGAAAGAGATCATTACCATCAAGGATATCGCAGACCGCGCCGGAGTATCTACGGGAACGGTAGACCGCGTGCTGCACAACCGTCCCAACGTGAGCAAGTCTGCACTGGAGAAAGTGAACAAGGCCCTGGAGGAACTCGACTACCGGCCTAACATGTACGCCTCTGCCCTCGCCTACAACAAGACGTACAACTTTTACATCGTACTGCCCAAGCACGAGCAGGAGGCCTACTGGGACGAGATCGAGGAAGGCGCCCAGGCTTGTACCGACTTCAGAAGGGATTTCGGCATCAACCTGAAGTTCGTCTACTACGAGCGATTCAACAATGCCGCCTTCACCCGTATGGTACGCGAGTTCCTCACCGCCAAGATCGACGGGGTGATCATCGTGCCCACCACGCTTGAGCAGACATCGCGCTTCACCGAGAAACTGACGGAGCGGCAGATCCCCTACGTGCTGCTCGACTCGTATATGCCCGACCTCAAACCGCTGACCTTCTTCGGACAGGACTCTTTCGCCAGCGGCTACTTTGCAGCCAAGATGCTCATGCTGATAGCAGGCAGGGAGAAAGAGGTGGCCATCGTGAAACAGACACGCGACGGCAAGGTAGGCTCGAAGCAGCAGGCCAACCGTGAGACGGGCTTCCGGCACTACATGATGGACCACTTCCCCGACATCAACATATCGGAGGTAGATCTGCCACTCGACGACGAGCACAAGGAGTACGACAATATCCTGGAGACATTCTTCAAAGCACATCCGAAGGTACACCACTGCATCACGTTCAACTCGAAGGCACACCTCGTGGGTTCGTTTCTGCAGAAGACAAACCGAAGGAACATCCAGATCATGGGCTACGACATGGTGCCAAAGAACGTGGAGTGCATCCACAACGGCAGCATCTCGTTCCTCATCGCCCAGCACGCCTACCAGCAGGGCTACGCCAGCGTGGACGCCCTCTTCAACGCCATCGTGATGAAGCGGGCCGTGAACCCCGTGAACTATATGCCGATTGAAATCCTGACCAAGGAGAACGTAGACTTCTACCGAAGGACGGCCATCTGATTTACGGATATACGATTTAAGGATTTACAACTAGAACAAACAAATACAAGGAAAAATGAATTTAGCAACTTACTTAAAGATTAATCCGGCTGACAGCGTGGTGGTATGCCTGCAGCCGAAAAAGAAGGGAGACATCATCGAAGTGGACGGCCAAAACATCGTCCTGAACCAAGACACGCCTGCTGGTCACAAAGTATTGATCAAAGACGCACCGAAGGGTACTGACATCATCAAGTACGGCTACCCCATCGGTCATGCTCGCGAGGATCTGAAGGCAGGCGACTGGGTGAACGAGAACAACCTGAAGACCAATCTGTCTGGCACGCTCGAATACACATACCAGCCTGTAAACGAAGAACTTAACATCAAACAGGAGAATCGCACCTTTAAGGGTTATGTGCGTAAGAACGGCGATGTGGGTGTGCGCAACGAAGTATGGGTAGTGCCTACCGTCGGCTGCGTGAACGGCATCGCAGAGCGCCTGGTGAAGGAGTTAAAGCGCGAGACCAACGAAGAAGGTGTCGACGCCATCTACGCCTGGCATCATAACTTCGGCTGTTCACAACTCTCAGGTGACCACGAGAACACCCGCAAGGTGCTGCGCGACATCTGCCTGCACCCCAATGCCGGTGCCGTGCTCGTGCTGAGTCTCGGCTGCGAGAACAACCAACCCGACGAGTTCATGAAGATGCTGGGCGACTATGATCAGAGCCGCATCAAACTACTCATCACCCAGAAGGTGGACGATGAGATGGAGGCTGGTATGGCCATTCTGCGCGAACTCTATGAGAAAGCCAGGCAAGACAAGCGCGAGGTGGTGCCCGTAAGCAAACTCCGCGTCGGTCTGAAGTGCGGTGGGTCTGACGGCTTCTCTGGCATCACCGCCAATCCGCTTGTGGGAGAGTTCTCTGACTGGCTCGTGGCCCAGGGTGGCACATCGGTGCTGACGGAAGTACCAGAGATGTTCGGCGCAGAGACCATCCTGATGAACCGCTGCCGTACGGAGCAACTCTTCGACCAGACGGTCTCGATGATCAATAACTTCAAGGAGTATTTCCTCTCTCATGGCGAGCCTGTGGGTGAGAATCCCTCACCAGGAAACAAGGCCGGCGGTATCTCCACCCTCGAAGACAAGGCTCTGGGCTGTACGCAGAAATGCGGCAAGGCGCCTGTAAGCGGCGTGATGGAATATGGTGACCGTCTGCAGAATACGGGTCTGAATCTCCTCTCTGCGCCAGGCAACGACCTGGTCGCCGCTACGGCTCTGGCATCCTGTGGTTGTCATCTCGTGCTCTTCACCACAGGTCGCGGTACGCCCTTCGGCACGTTCGTTCCCACGATGAAGATCGCCACGAATCCGGATCTCGCCCGACGCAAGCAGAACTGGATCGACTTCTCGGCAGGACAACTCGTGGAGGGTCGCACCATGCAGGAACTCGTGCCTGAGTTCATCGACAAGGTGCTGGCCGTCGCCAGTGGCGAGAAAGCCAAGAACGAAGCCAACGACTACCGCGAAATATCGATCTTTAAAAACGGCGTTACTCTGTAAATGAAAAGAGGTCTGATTGCCCTGAGTCCATTGCTCGTCTTCATCACATTCTATCTCCTGACGAGCATCCTGGTTCATGACTTCTACAAGATACCCATCACGGTGGCGTTCATGGTGTCGAGCATTTATGCCATAGCCATCTTCTCAGGGAAAGGCCTCAAACAGCGCATCGACCTCTTCAGCCGGGGTGCAGCCACAGAGCAGATGATGCTCATGATCTGGATCTTCGTGCTGGCAGGTGCTTTCGCGCACTCTGCCAAAGCCATGGGATGCATCGACGCGACAGTCAACCTGACGCTCGCCTTGCTACCACCCCAGATGATTCTGGCCGGCATGTTCCTGGCCGCCTGCTTCGTATCGATATCTATCGGCACCAGCGTCGGCACGATTGCCGCGTTGGTACCTATCGCCGCAGGAGTGGCCAGCGAGACGCACACAGACCTGTCGCTGATGACCGCCATCATCGTGGGAGGCTCCTTCTTCGGCGACAACCTCTCGTTCATATCCGACACCACCATCATGGCGACACAGACACAGGGATGCCGGTTGAGCGATAAGTTCAGGGTTAATGTGTTCTTCGTCTTTCCAGCAGCCCTAATCGTGCTGATATGCTATCTGTTTATGGGCAATCAGACGGAGGCACCCCAACATACGGCACAAGTGGAATGGGTGAAGGTCATCCCTTACCTCGTCGTGTTGTTTACCGCCGTCTTTGGCATGAATGTAATGGCCGTACTGACATTAGGCATCATGCTGACGGGTCTCATCGGCCTGCTGACGGGGTCTATTGATATCTTCGGATGGTTTGGCAGCATGGGCGAAGGCATCCTCTCAATGGGCGAACTGATCATTGTGACGATGATGGCTGGCGGCATGCTCGAACTCATCCGACAACAGGGCGGCATCGACTTCATCATCCGCCTGCTCACACGACATGTCAGCAGCAAACGGGGGGCGGAACTGAGTATCGCCTTTTTAGTGTCGCTGGTCAATGTGTGTACGGCCAACAACACGGTGGCCATCCTGACCGTCGGCAACATCTCCAAACAGATCGGCGACCGTTTCGGGGTAGACAACAGGAGATGCGCCTCGATCCTCGACACATTCTCGTGCACCGTGCAGGGCGTGCTCCCCTATGGGGCTCAACTGCTCATTGCCTCAGGGCTGGCCGCGCTGAGTCCGATAAGCATCATCCCCTACCTCTACTATCCGCTCGTATTAGGCTTCGTCTCCCTGATTGCCATCCTCTTACGCTACCCCCGCCGCTACTCATAAATCGTAAATCAGTAAATCGTAAATACTTCAGTGGATATCATACAACGCAATTTATTCAGTCTCCTGAGGAGCGGAGCCTTCCAGAGCACGGAAGACATAGAGCCCATGTCGGCCTTCAAGTGGGGCCGACTGTACCAACTGGCAGTCATGCACAACGTCGTCCCCTTTGTCTACGACGGCATCATCCACAACAAGAACCAGTTCTTCCTGCATCTGACGGAGAAGCAGCAGAAGGACTGGGAGAAAGCGATGTCTGATTATCGGGCTCAGGAGAAAGAACAAGACGATCTGGAGGAAGACGAGTATCTGCGTCCCGACCGTCTGACGAATCCCCTGCTCAACCGCAGGCTGCAGGATATCCTCGACGACGAGCACTCAGACATGACATCCCGCCAGTTGCTGTTGATCCTTCTCCGCGTGGTGCGCCATCTGTTCAACGAGGGTATGCCCATCCGCCAACTGACGGAACTTGGCATCTTCCTGCGCAAGAACAGTCAACGGATTGACTATCAGGCCGTAGGCAAGTGGATAGAGCGCCTTCGACTCACACAGATGACCCAACTCATCGGAGAGTTCCTCATCAGGCTGTTTGGTTTTTCAGAAGAAGACATCCCCTTCCTGAAGGAACGGAAGGAGAAACGGATAGACCACATTGCTCAGGAGTTGATCGAGTTTACGAACACCCGCTCGCAGGACTGGTATTTCTCACAGCAGGACGGTGGCATCTTCGTACACAACACAAACTCGTCGGCGACGTTCAGTCACGTTCGCCGTTCGGCCCGCTATTTCAAATACTATCCATCAGAGAGCGTCACCAACTTCTTTTCGTCGTTCGTCCACTCCCTGTCGCACATCGAAGAGTAAAGGGATCTACGATTTACGGATTTAGTGGCGGAAGCGGATTTCGCGCAGGCCGTGACGACCCATGAACCGACTCTTGTCCACATAGCCGCTGATGCCGACGATACGACCTTTGCTCGTGTATTGCCACATGGTGATATCTCTTCCGTCGGCCAGCACAGGCTCTTCCTCCGTATACATGGCAATCATCAGTTTGTAGTCGTCTATCTGACCCAGCAGATGCTTGTTGTAGAAATTGCGGAAGGTATATAACAGCGGCTGCTGACGATAAGTGCGCTCGATCAAGCCCAGGAAACGGAAGAGTGAGTCGCAGAACTCACGGTCAGAAAGACCTCCCGTCGTCTCAATATCTATCATCGGTATCAGGTCCTGTTCTCCAGGCAGGCATTGCGTTTTGAAGTTCTCCAGTTGCTGCAGCAAGGGTGTCTTCGGACGGAAGAAATGGTAACTTCCCACCTTCAGGCCATAGCGATGGGCCAGTTCGATGTTACGCTCATAGCGCTCGTCAATACGGTCGCCACCCTCTGTGGCCTTCAGATAGACATACGCCATCTTCGTATTCTCGCCCACCGTCTCCCAGAACACCTGCCCCTGATAGTGTGACAGGTCGATGCCGTGCACATGGCCACAGGTATCCTCACACATGATATTGGGATCGTAGTCCGGGTCGTTCAGGCGTGGATCCACAGGCCGGATGACGGCAGTACGCTTCTTCACGGCCTTCTTTTTCGTACGATGATGCTTCTTAACCACCTTATGCGTCTTGGCATGACGACGCTTGTTTGCCTTTGACCGCTGGGCAGACACCTCGCCAATCGTCATCATGGCTACCAGCAATGCCAGCAGTATATATAGTTTTCTCATGTCTGTTCAATTCTTTACATTAATTATTCCTTCTCATGAATGATCACTTTGATCTTGGAAATACGGTGCCCGTCGAGTTCCGACACTTCAAAAGTGAAATTCTTGTAGTCGAGCCGCTCGTGCAACTCGGGGAAGTCGCCCTTGATCTCCAGCAGCAGTCCTGCCAGCGAGTCGGCATCGCCCTCTACATCCTCGAACATATCATCGTCAAGATCCAGAATCTTGAAGAAATCACTCAGTAGCGTCTTGCCTTCAAAGATATAGGTGTTGGCATTGACGCGCGTATAGTTCTTCTCTTCCTCGTCGTACTCATCGTTGATCTCTCCGACAATCTCCTCGAGGATATCCTCCAGCGTGATGATACCACTGGTGCCTCCAAACTCGTCAACGACGATGGCGATATGCACCTTATTCTCCTGGAAGTCACGCAGCAGGTCGTCGATCTTCTTCGTCTCTGGCACGAAATACGGTGGACGTATCAGCGACTGCCAACGGAATGACGACGGCTTGGAGAGATGAGGGAGCAGATCCTTGATATACAGGATGCCGCGGATATTATCGATGGAACCCTGATACACGGGGATACGCGAATAGTTGTTCTCGACGATACACTTGAGCACATCAGGAAACGTCGACCGAAAGTCGAGGTCAACCACATCCTGACGGCTGGTCATCACCTCCTTGGCGGTCTCGTCGCCGAAGCGCACAATACCTTCGAGCATATTCTTCTCCTCGCGCAGTTCATTTTCATCAGTCAGTTCGAGAGCCTGCTCCAGATCGTCTACGCTCAGAACGTGATTCTCCTTCTGCACCACCTTCTCGGCCAGTATGCCAGAGCGGATGAGCACAGACGACAGCGGATAGAACAGACTGCGGAGCCTCCGTATGCCAGGGGCCGAGAACCGGCAGAAGGCCAGCGCGTGTTGCGTGGCATAGACCTTCGGCATGATCTCACCAAAGAGCAACAGGAGGAAGGTCAGCAGGACGGTGATCACGATGAACTGCAGCCAATAGGCATTGCCGAAGTCCACGACATGGCTGATGGCATAGTTGCAGAGCATGATGATGGTCACGTTCACCAGGTTGTTGGTGATGAGGATGGTAGCCAGCGTACGTTCAGAATCGTCGCGCAACTCTGTGATCACACGGTCGGCCTCATTCTTATCCTCGTCCAGGTTGTTGAGGTCGTTGGGCGACAAGGAGAAGAAGGCGATCTCAGATCCTGAGGCGTAGCCAGAGAATACCAACAGTATGCATGCCAGTACGGCACACACAATCGTTCCTGTTGTGGGAACCAGAAAAGTAACTTCGTCTAGGATTTGTTGAAGATAGTCCATCGTCAGAACGGCAGTCCCTCGTCAGGCTTTGTGTCCGGCTGGGGGGCATCCAATGATTCATTGACAGCCGCCGACGTAGCGGGCTTTGGCGACAGCAGTTCTAGGTTGTCGGCCCAGATCTCCGTCGCATAGCGGCGCTGGCCCTGTTTATCGTCGTAAGTCGTATAGCGGATGCGACCCTCTACATAGAGTTTGTCGCCTTTGTGTACATATTTCTCCACAATCTCGGCCATACGGCGCCACAGTATCACGTTGTGCCAGTCGGTATGATCAGGCACCTGCGTACCGTTCTGCAGCGTATATCCGCGCTCTGTCGTGGCCAGACGGATGCGAGCCACAGCCACACCCTGGTCTACGTATCTCACCTCTGGCTCCTGACCGACATTACCTATAAGCATTACTTTGTTCATAGCATTCAGTACTTAAAGATTATTTTGCATAACCCAGGAAGCGGAACTTGAAATTCTTTCCCTTGACCGACGGGAACTGGCTACGTTCATCCACCCGCTCGCGCAGATAGTCGATGATGCGATCGTAGCAGTCCATGCCCGATGATGCTTTCAGACGGGCCACGAAGAGCGTATCGCGATACTGGAACTTACCGGTGCCCGGCACGAGCAGCACGCGCTTGAAGTTGATAGATCCCTCGTACCAGCCCTCGCACACCTCATTGAGACGTGTCAGCACGGGTGATACAGCCTTTGCCACGGGACCTTCATGAACAGCCTTCTTCTCCTTGAAGTCCTGCATCGTAGCAGCCTCCGTCTTGATGATAATAAAGTAGACACGGGGATGGATCTTATATCGTTTGGGATAGAACACGTCGCTGGCAACATAGTCGCGTATGTCGGCCTCCAGGTCTGGTGTCATCTCTATCTCATCAATCGACTTGAGGAAATCAATAGCCTCATCAACTGTGGAAACGAGCGTTTCACGGTCAAAGTATCTAAGATATAAATTCATCTGAAAAAAGTTGTTTTCCTAATAAGAGAGCGGAAAACGGGACTCGGACCCGCGACCCCAACCTTGGCAAGGTTGTGCTCTACCAACTGAGCTATTTCCGCATAAAGATTGTGAAGAGGAGGAGACTCGAACTCCCACGTCGCAATTGACACTACCCCCTCAAAGTAGCGCGTCTACCAATTCCGCCACCTCTCCAACAAAAGACTGAATAAAAAAGAGTGCCCAGAACAGGACTCGAACCTGCACGCCTCGCGGCACACGCACCTGAAACGTGCGCGTCTACCAATTCCGCCACCTGGGCATAAACATCAGGCCGTTCCTGATGACTCTTTTTTGTTCAATAAGTGAGCGGAAAACGGGACTCGGACCCGCGACCCCAACCTTGGCAAGGTTGTGCTCTACCAACTGAGCTATTTCCGCGTTTTACGACCCTTTCATAGGGGCATTTCTCTAAATGCGGTGCAAAGGTAATGCTTTTTTTGGAACTGACAAACTTTTTGGACGTTTTTTTTCAAAAAATCTGCTAATCCATCCTATTTTTATAGTCCGAATAGTCAAATTCGCGCAGTATTTCCAGTTTCCCATCCTCGTGGAGCATGCCGATCGATGGATGACGCACGCCGTTGAACATGTTCGTCTTGACGGTCGTATAGTGGATCATATCTTCGAAGATGATCTCCTCGCCCACCTGCAACTCATGGTCGAACTGCCAGTATTCCATGAAATCGCCACTCAGGCAACTGTTGCCACCCAATCTGTAGAGGTGAGGGGTACGAGGTGAGGGTTGAGAGGCATGTTCAGCCCCACGCACGTCTGGGTGATAGGGCATCTCCAGGCAATCGGGCATGTGGCAGGTGAAACTGACGTCGAGAATAGCCGTACGAATACCTTTATCCTCTACGATATCCACCACATGCGCCACCAGCGGTCCCGTCTGCCAGGCGAAGGCGCTACCCGGTTCGAGGATCACCTTCAGCCACGGATAGCGCTGGCGGAACCCTTGCATCAGCCTGACGAGCAGATCCACGTCGTAGTCCCGGCGCGTCATCAGGTGTCCGCCGCCGAAGTTGATCCATTCCAGTTGCGGAAACCATCGTGCGAACTTTTCCTCGATATGGCGGAGCGTGCGCTCGAACACGTCTGCCCCACTCTCGCAATGGCAATGGCAATGGAAGCCTCGGATATCGGCTGGCAGCGTCTCAGGCAACTTATCGGCCGTTACGCCGAAACGGGTACCTGGGGCACAGGGATTATAAAGCAGTGTCTCCACTTCAGAATACTCAGGATTCACCCGCAGACCTACCGACACCCCCTTCGCCCGCTCATGGAACCGCTCATACTGCGACAGCGAATTGAACGTGAGGTGCGACGAACAGGCGACTATCTGGTCGAACTCCTCGTCTGTATAGGCCGGCGAATAGGTATGGGCAGGTGCGCCGAAGGCCTCGAAGGCGAGACGTGCCTCTGCCAGCGAACTGGCCGTCGTCGAGCGGATATACTCTCTGAAGATGGGGAATGTCTTCCACAGGGCGAAGGCCTTGAAGGCGAGGATGACCTCTATATCTGCTTTCGCCGCAACACCGGCGATAAGCGTCAGGTTGCGGCGAAGTTTCTTTTCCTCTATAATATAAATAGGTGTAGGCATGCTATTGCTTGAGTGGAATGAGAACGCTGAACGTACTGCCCTGCCCCTCTACCGACTCCACGGTGCAGTCGCCGCCGTTCTTACGGGCGAAGTCCTGGCAGAGTTGCAGTCCGAGTCCGGAGCCTTCCTCGCCGCCGGTGCCATAGGTCGTCTCTCCCTTATGGAAGATGCTGTCCAGACGGTCTGAAGCGATACCCACGCCATGATCCCTCACGCTCACCTTGGCAAACTCATTCTCCTTGGTCATTGCGATCTCGATGGTCGAGTCTGCGGGCGAGAACTTGATGGCGTTCGACAGGAAGTTGCGCACGACGGTCTTCAGCATATCGTTGTCGGCCTCCACCTTCAACGAGTCGCTCTCCGACTTCAGTTCGAGTTTGATGTGCTTTGTAGCGGCAATAGTGTCAAATATCTCCACCACGCCCGGGATGATATCGTTGAGTTCGAGTTCCTGCTTGACCACGTTCAGACGGCCCGTCTGGCTCTTGGTCCACTTCAGCAGGTTGTCCAGCAGGTCGTGCACTTCCTCCGACTCCCTGTTGGCCTGGTCGAGCAGGTTGTAGACTTCCTCTCCTACGGTCTCTGGCGATGCAGAGGCCACGACGAGATTAAGCACCATGCGGATGCTGGCCATCGGTGAGCGCAGGTCATGGGCAATGACGGAGTACATCTTGTCACGGTTGTTAAGCGTAGCACGCAGTTCCTGGTTCTGCTGCTCGATGATGCGTTTGGCGGCCACGAGCGAAATCTGCTGGGTGACGCGCATCACGAGTTCCTCCTTGTTGAAAGGCTTGGTCAGGAAGTCGCTCGCTCCCACCTGGAAGCCGTGTACGAGATCCTGCGGTGTATTCAAGGCTGTCAGGAAGATGATGGGGATATCCTTGGTATCCTCGCCCTTCTTCAGGATTACGGCGGTATCAAAACCGTTGAGGTCGGGCATCATCACGTCGAGCAATATCAGGTCGGGATGCTCCTTACGGCTTATCTCGATGCAGTCCTTACCATTGCTGGCGGTACATACCTGAAATTTCTCATTCGTCAACAGAATCTTGAGCAGCAACACGTTGCTGACCACATCGTCGACTATCAGAACCTTATAATCGCTACGATTTATTTTCGCCTCTAATGTTTCAACTGTATCCATCTTTGGTCAGTATGATTTATAATTCTGACTGCAAAAATAGCACAATAATTTGAAACGACCAAATTATTGCGCTGTTTTTTTGCATTACGGCGCTATCCACCCCCTTTTTGGAGGGCTTTTGCGGTTATTCCACCGTCACCGACTTAGCGAGGTTCCTCGGCTGGTCCACGTTCTTGCCCTTGCAGACGGCCACATGGTAGGCCAGCAGTTGCAGGGGGATGGTGGCCACGAGCGGCTCCAGGCACTCCAGCACGTCGGGCAGTTCGATCACCTCGTCGGCAATCCTCGCGATCACGTCGTCGCCCTTCGACACCAGCGCGATTACCCTGCCCTGACGGGCCTTGATCTCCTGGATGTTCGACAGCACCTTCTCGTACATCGCGTTATGCGTGGCGATTACCACCACGGGCATATCCGAGTCGATAAGTGCGATGGGGCCGTGCTTCATCTCGGCGGCGGGATAGCCCTCGGCGTGGATATAGGATATCTCCTTCAACTTCAGCGCACCTTCAAGCGCCACAGGGTATGAGTAACCTCGACCCAGATAGAGGAAGTTGTGGGCGTAGGTGAAGGTACGTGCCAGGTCGGCCACCTTGTCGTTCGTCTGCAGCACCTCGCGGATCTTCACGGGAATCTCGCTCAGCCCCTTCACGATCTTCAGATACTCCTGGCGGTCCACCGTGCCCTTGGCCTCGCCCATGGCCAGCGCAATCATCGTGAGCACCGTCACCTGACCCGTGAATGCCTTCGTCGAGGCCACGCCGATCTCCGGGCCCACATGGATATAGGTACCCGTGTCCGTAGCCCTGGGGATGCTCGAGCCGATGGCGTTACACACGCCGTAGATGAAGGCCCCCTTCTCCTTGGCCAGTTGCACGGCAGCCAGCGTGTCGGCGGTCTCACCGCTTTGCGAGATGGCAATCACCACGTCTCCCTTGCCTACCACGGGATTCCTGTATCTGAACTCCGAGGCGTACTCCACCTCGACGGGGATGCGGCATAGCGACTCGATGATCTGCTTGCCGATGAGTCCGGCGTGCCATGAGGTGCCGCAGGCCACGATCACCACGCGCTTCGCCTCGAGCAACTGCCGGCGGTAGTCGATCAGCGCCGAGAGTGTCACATGGTCGGCATCTACGTTCACGCGGCCCCGCATACAGTTCGTCAGGCACTCCGGCTGCTCGAAGATCTCCTTGAGCATGAAGTGGGGATAGCCGCCCTTCTCGATCTGTCCGAGGTTGATGTCGACCGTCTTCACCGTCAGGGCCTGCTCCTCGCCGAGGATGCTCACCACGTGCAAGTCTTGCCCGCGTCGCAGCACGGCGATGTTACCGTCTTCGAGATACACCACCTTGTCTGTATACTCCACGATGGGACTGGCATCCGAGCCGAGGAAGAACTCGTCGTCGCCGATACCCACCACCAGCGGACTCTGCTTGCGGGCAGCGATGATCTGGTCGGGGTCGTTCTTGTCGAGCACGGCGATGGCATATGCGCCGATCACCTGATAGAGCGCCACCTGCACGGAGGTCAGCAGGTCGAGTTGCTTGTGTTCCTTGATATACTCTATCAGTTGCACCAGCACCTCCGTATCGGTATCGCTGACGAAGTGCACGCCCTTGGCCTGCAGTTTCGTCTTCAGGTCGGCATAGTTCTCGATGATGCCGTTGTGGATGATGGCCAGGTTCTTCGACTCAGAATAGTGCGGGTGGGCGTTCCTGCTTGAGGGTTCGCCGTGCGTTGCCCAACGGGTGTGGGCGATGCCCACGCTGCCCGTCACATCCTTGTCTGAGCAGTACTCCGTCAGGTTGTCCACCTTGCCTTTGGTCTTATACACGTTCAGGGCGCCACTGGCATTGATCATCGCCACACCGGCACTGTCATAACCACGATACTCCAGTCTCCGGAGGCCCTTGATCAGGATGGGATAAGCATCCTTCTTACCGATATATCCTACAATTCCACACATGGTTCTTGATGTTTTGTTTGTTGAGTTCGTTATGTCTTTTCGGCTGCAAAATTACGAAAATCCCAGAAAAACAACAAAAGAAAATGAATTTTTTTACATGGTGGTGATCCAGACGGACGTTACATGTCAGTCTATACGCGTGATGGCAGGCATGGTCCACTCGTTGTTGGAGATGCGCTCCACGGGGTTATAGATGCGGAAATAGAGGTGGAAGATGCCTTCGGGTGCGGGCAGCCAGTTGTCGGGGTGCTCGGTGTCGGCCTCGTGCTGGATATAAATGTCGAGCGAGCCGTCGGCGTTCTTTACGAAATTGCTGCGGTCGGTAATGTTGTAGCGGTTGAGTTCGTTGTCGTAGAAGAAGTTGTCGGCACCATACATAGTGATGCTCCAGAAGCCGAAGGGGTTGGTGTCTGGCCAGTTGTCGGGCGCGATATGGAGACGGTAGCGGTGCTCGCCACTGAGTGGCTGGCCTTCGGCGTCGTTGTCGGTACGTGGATAGACGGCGATGCTCACGGGGTTGGCGGCGAGGGCTGCGACGGCAATCATGGCGCGGTAGTAGTACTCGGTGCCGAACTCGGCGATGGGCTTGCCGTAGAAATTCCAGTAGCCGTTGGTCTGTACGAACTGGGCGCTATGGGGCTTGGTAATCTCCATGATATTGGTTACGAGATTCGTCCAGAGGCCGGCGGCCTGGGTGCCAAAGACAGAGGCGTCGAAGGCGAGTCCGGGGCCTACACCAATCTTACTGAGGTCGGCCATCCAGGGGGCGTCGGCGGCAGCAGGCGGGTCGGAGAGCATCAGTTCGTTGGCACGGGTGAAGTAGTCGGCCATCGACATCTGCAGCACATGGTCGACGGGCGTGAAGTTGTTGTCCTCGTCGAAGGTGCCCTTGTTGTCGCACTCCTTGCCGTCGGCATAGTCGCTGAGCAGATAGGTCTTCATCTGATCCTGGATGGCGTGGACGTTCTCGAGGTCGTCCTCGCCCTTGCAGAGCGTGCGGAGAAGCATCCATACATGCTCCGTGGGACACTTGATCTCAGTCATGCCCTCGGGGATAGTTCCCTGAAAGCGGGGACCTGTGAAGACGAACAGCCCGTAGTCGCCATTGATGGTCGTAGCGTCGGGAGCAGCGATGCAGTTTGACCAGGCGTCGAGAATCTCAGCCATGCAGAAGCGGTCGGTACGGGGCAGACGCACGACAAGGGCGTCGCCGGAGAGATCCATCATGATCTGAGAGTAGTTGGTGTCGGCATTGGGCGTCACCACATCCTTTGAACTGGCATTAGCGAGGCGACGTGCGTGAATGAACTGGTTGGCAGGCGACTGCTGCTGCTTAGGCTCGACGGTGTTGGTCATCTTGATGAAGGTGGCATCGATGAGCATCAGCGGCAGAGTGTAGACATAGGCGCGCTCCAGCAGTTCCGCTTTCTCAGCGTCGGTAAGGTCGCTGTCGGCAGGAGGTACGGGCACAGGGTTACTCTCGTTGCCTACGCAACGGACAAAGAGTGTTGTGACAATCACAGCAAGCAGCAAGGACTGGGCTGCACGATAAAGTTTCTGTTTCATAAGTTCAGTTTTTATTGTTTGTTGTTGATAAAAGAAATGACTCAAAGATCACACAGGATTGTATGCCCCCCAAAGGGGGCTGGAATGCCGTGAACTATATAATTCAAATTTCAGCGGCAAATATACGAAAATATGCGGAAAGCACCAAATAATTCATGTTATTTTTTCACAATGTTTCAACACGCCGTGATCTCCTGCCCCAAGCACCTG
>ONPM01000128.1 GCA_900319715.1 uncultured Prevotella sp. | reverse complement strand
CACGAGGACTATGAGGCCCGCAAGGCCGCCTGGCTCAGAAAGAAAAAGCATCTGCCGAAAACCAGAAGCAGAAACATAGACCGCCCAGACGACGAGGCGCTATAAGATAATTCAGCCGATGATCTTGAACTTTGCGAATTTCAGCAGCAACTGCTTGGTGCCCGTATTTCGGAACTCAACGGTGGCCTTGGTATTCTCACCCGTGCCCTCGATCTTCACCACCGTGCCAATGCCAAAGCGCTGATGCTCGATGGTCACACCCTCACGGAGGTCAGAGGCGGAGACATCTGAAGCCGTCGGACGTGGTGGAACGGCTCTGCTGACAGGACGGAAATTGCCACTTGAGGGTACAGCGGGACGTGAGGCAGACTGAGGCGAGCCTGATGAAGACTGAGGTGAACCTGACGCAGACAAGGGTTTGCCTGTCTGCTGCTGATACAGCCTCTTGAATCCTTCACCGAATGGATCGACGGGCTTCTCCGGCTGCCTCGGAGCAACGGCTCTCGGCTTGGGATCGGCCTTGAACTGCGTAGCCACCGGCCTCGGATTCTGCATCCACTCTGGGCCCTCGCTCTCATAGCCGCGAGAGGTTCTGCTGTATCCGCCCGTATTGCCTGTGCCGTAAGCACCTCCATCGTATCGGTTATACGCCTTACGTTCAGACGAACCAAAGACACTCCCCCCACCCGATTCTGAATGCACATCGAGCAGTTCGGGGTCAATATCCCGGATGAATCTCGAAGGTGTGTCATACTCCATCCGTCCATAACGGAAACGATTCTGAGCGCACGTCAGTATGCAATGCTTCTCTGCCCGAGTGATGGCCACATAAAGCAATCGGCGCTCTTCTTCGAGTTCGCGCATCGAATTGGTACACATCGGCGACGGGAAGATGTTCTCCTCGAGGCCCACGACAAACACCGTGGGGAATTCCAAGCCCTTTGCCGAGTGGATGGTCATCAGCGTCACCTTATCGTTCGAGTCTCCCTCATCGCTGTCAAGGTCTGTCAGCAGCGCCACCTCTTGCAGGAAATCAGGCAGATAGATTTCATCCCCCATATCCTCCTCCTTACGGCTCTCCACGAAGTCCTGCATGCCGCTGAGAAACTCTTCGAGGTTCTCCTGACGGGAAATATCCTCCGGGTTACGTCCCGAGTAGATATCCTTGCTGATGCCGGAGGTCATGATGATGTCGTGGCCGAGCGTATAGGCATCCTCCGTATTGATGCGCCTCCGTATTGATGCGCCCTATCCAGCCCTCGATGAGTTGGCGGAACGCCTGAATCTTCGTCATCGTGCCCTTGCTCACATCCATGGGGAACAACACGGGCTCCTTAATCACCTGCCAGAGGCTCACCCCATAGGTCTGCGCCGTCTGGATAATCTTACCGATGGTGGTGTCGCCGATACCACGCGACGGATAGTTGATGATGCGCTTGAAGGCCTCTTCATCGTTGGGGTTGGCAATCAGCCGGAAGTAGGCAATCACATCCTTGATCTCCTTGCGCTGGTAGAACGAGCGGCTCTGCGAGTTCGTGCGGTAGAGGATGGCAAAGTCACTCCAATTGCAGTGATCCTGCTTCCGCAGCCGTTTGATGTCCTGCGTCACGATCATCGCCTCCTCCTTGTCCGAATAGGCGGGCTTCAGTTGCAGCCGCTCGCCATGCTCGTTCTTCGAGAACACATTCTTCGGGATCTGCCGCTCATTCCGCCGTATCAGCGAGTTGGCAGCCTGAACGATCAGTTGCGTGCTGCGATAGTTCTGCTCAAGCTTGAAGAGCCTGGCGTTGGTGTATTGGCTCTGGAAGTTGAGGATGTTATCGATATTCGCCCCACGGAAGGAGTAGATGCTCTGGGCATCATCGCCAACGACACACACCTTCTGACGCTCCTTTGTGAGCTGATAGACGATGGCCTGCTGGGCAAAGTTAGTGTCCTGATACTCGTCGACGAGCACGAAATGGAACTTCTCAACGTATTTCCGCCTGACATCCTCATGGTTCTGAAACAACACCCACGTCTGCACCAGCAGATCATCGAAGTCCATTGCATTAGCCTGCTGACATCTTTGCGCGTACCTTATATATATATTAGACACCTGCGGGCGCTTCTGGCTGGCATCGTCACTAGCCCATGCGCTCTGCTGATAGGCCTGCGGCAGCAGCAGGTGGTTCTTGGCCATCGATATCCTATCGGCCACCGACGAGGGCTTGTACACCTTGTCGTCGAGCCCCATCTCTTTGATGATCGTCTTCACCAGCGACCGTGCGTCGCTCTGATCGTAGATGGTGAAGTTCGGATTATAGCCGATTTTCTCTGCCTCCGCCCTCAAAATGCGTGCAAACACGCTGTGGAATGTGCCCATCTGCAGGTATCTCGCCTCTTCCTCACCCACCAGCCGGCCTATGCGTTCCTTCATTTCCCGAGCCGCTTTGTTGGTAAACGTCAGCGCCAATATATTCCACGGCCTGATCGGATCATTTCCAGGCTCCTTTCCTTTCTCCAGCAGCCACGCGATCTTATACGTCAGCACCCTTGTCTTCCCCGATCCTGCTCCCGCAATCACCAGACTCGCCCCGTCGCAGTACTCCACCGCAATGCGCTGACTCTCATTCAGTTGGCTCAATATCTCGTTCTTCATTTCAACCCATTCATGAACTGTGCTGCAAAGTTACGAATAATATTTGGAACCTCCAAATTTTAGCATCGCATTAGGGGCACTTTTTTGCAAGATTCCGCCGAATTCGGAAGTGAACGTAGGAAGCACACAGGAGAGTACAGACACTGCCACTTTGCCACTTTGCCACTTTGCCACATTAAGGATATTTTGTACTTGCTGTCACTTCTTCTTTAAGGTGGTGGCATAGTAGAGGGTGAGTGTAGATGGTAATATGATTATATTATAATAAGAATTATTATATATTATAATATATAATAATTTATAAGAGGGTAGTTTGCACATTCTCAAGATGCTTAATGTGGCAAAGTGGCAAAGTGGCAAAGTGGCAATTCACTCAGGTGCAGACATTATCATACACGCATATGTATAGACGTCGGGCACGTCAGAGCGCGGCATGCAAGGCATCGGCATGAGTCGGAGCAAGCATCGGCACCGTATAGCGCAAGGCATCGGCGTAAGACATAGTAGGCATCGGCGTAAGACATAGTAGGCATCGGCATCAAGCATGCAAGGCATCGGCATCAAGCATGCGAGGCATCGGCATGAGGCGCGAGAGCCGAAGCCTGCCAAGCCGGAGACAGAGAGCATGAAAGCCGGGGGCGGGCTGCTCAAAGTGCATAAATATGCCGTTAAAATTTAATTATGGGAAATTGCATCAAAAACGTGCAAATTTAACACGAAAGCAAGCATCAAAATTTGGTGGTTTCCGAAAAACATCGTATCTTTGCACGCGATTTAAGAACAAGGATACAAAATCAACCCAAAAAATGAAAAAAGAACTGAAAAAGGTGTTGGTACTCGGATCGGGTGCCTTGAAGATCGGACAAGCAGGAGAGTTTGACTACTCTGGTTCACAAGCATTGAAAGCCCTTCGCGAAGAAGGCATCAAGAGCGTTCTCGTTAACCCAAACATCGCCACTATCCAAACCAGTGAAGGTATTGCAGACAAGGTGTATTTCCAGCCGGTGAATACGCACTTCGTGACAGAAATCATCAAGAAGGAGCGCCCCGACGGCATCCTGCTGGCCTTCGGCGGCCAGACAGCCCTGAACTGCGGCACGGAACTCTATCAGAACGGCACGCTGAAGGAGTACGGCGTAGAAGTATTAGGTACGAGCGTGGAGGCCATCATGAACACTGAGGACCGTGACCTTTTCGTGAAGAAACTGGCCGAGGTCAATCTGAAGGTGCCCGTCTCGCACGCCGTCGAGTCGATGGAGGATGCGCTGAAGGCTGCCCACGAGATCGGCTTCCCCATCATGATCCGCTCAGCCTATGCCCTCGGTGGCCTCGGCTCTGGCATCTGCCCCGACGAGAAGCGGTTCCGTGAACTGGCAGAGTCGGCCTTCACCTTCGCACCTCAGATCCTTGTAGAGGAGTCGCTGAAGGGCTGGAAGGAGATCGAGTTCGAGTGCATCCGCGATGCCAATGACCGCTGCTTCACCGTGGCCTCGATGGAGAACTTTGACCCGCTCGGCATCCACACCGGAGAGTCGATCGTGGTGGCTCCGACATGCTCGCTGAAGGAGGAGCAGGTGAAGATGCTGCAGGAGATCACCATCAAGTGCGTGAAGCATCTGGGCATCGTCGGTGAGTGTAATATTCAGTTCGCATTCAACGCCGAGACCAACGACTACCGCATCATTGAGATCAACGCCCGCCTGAGCCGCTCTTCGGCACTGGCAAGCAAGGCCACCGGCTATCCCCTCGCCTTCGTAGCCGCCAAGATCGCCCTCGGATATACGCTCGACCAGATTGGCGAGATGGGTACCACATCGAGTGCCTACGTCGCTCCGAGCCTCGACTATATGATCTGCAAGATCCCCCGCTGGGACTTGACAAAGTTTGCAGGCGTGAGCCGTCAGATCGGTTCTTCGATGAAGTCCGTAGGCGAGATTATGAGCATCGGCCGCTCGTTCGAGGAGATGATGCAGAAGGGTCTGCGCATGATCGGACAGGGCATGCACGGCTTCGTGGGCAACGATCACACGAAGTTCGACAACCTTGACGAGGAGTTGGCTAACCCGACCGACCTCCGAATCTTTGCCATCGCTCAGGCTCTCGAAGAGGGTTACACCATCGAGCGCATCGAGGAACTGACGAAGATCGACGTCTGGTTCCTGGAGCGCCTGAAGCATATCGTGGACCTGAAGCACGAACTGCAGAAATACAACAAACTGGAGGAACTGCCCGACGAGTTGCTGCTCGAGGTGAAGCGCTGCGGATTCAGCGACTTCCAGATTGCCCGCTTCGTGCTGAAGCCACAGGGTGGTAACATGGAGAACGAGAACCTGGCCGTCCGCAAGTATCGTAAGGAGAAGGGCATCGTGCCGAGCGTGAAGCGCATACCCACGGTGGCCTCTGAGCATCCCGAACTGACCAACTACCTCTATTTCACGTACACGCACACGCCCGCGTTCGGCAATCCTGAGGGCGAGCAATATAAGGCTGCCCACGACATCAACTACTACAACAACGAGAAGTCGGTAGTAGTCTTAGGATCAGGTGCTTACCGCATCGGTTCTTCAGTAGAGTTCGACTGGTGCTCGGTGAATGCCATCAACACCGCGAGAAAGTTGGGCTACAAGTCGATCATGATCAACTACAACCCCGAGACCGTCTCTACAGACTATGATATGTGCGACCGCCTCTACTTCGATGAGCTCTCGCTGGAGCGCGTGCTCGATGTGATCGACCTCGAACAGCCGCGCGGCGTGATTGTCTCCGTGGGTGGTCAGATACCTAACAACCTCGCCATGAAACTCTATCGCCAGGGTGTGCCTGTACTGGGTACAAGTCCTGTGAATATTGACCGTGCTGAGAACCGCGACAAGTTCTCCGCCATGCTCGACAAACTGGGCATCGATCAGCCGGCATGGAGGGCTCTGACGAGTTTTGACGATGTGAAGGAGTTCGTGGCCAAGGTGGGCTATCCCGTGCTCGTACGTCCCTCGTATGTGCTCTCAGGCGCTGCGATGAACGTCTGCTATGATGAAGAGGAGTTGCATCGTTTCCTCAATATGGCGACCGAGGTCTCGAAGGAGTTCCCCGTGGTGGTATCGAAGTTCATGACCGAGACCAAGGAGATTGAGTTCGATGCAGTAGCCGACAAGGGTGAGGTGATCGAGTACGCCATCTCTGAGCACGTTGAGTATGCCGGTGTGCACTCTGGTGATGCCACGATGGTATTCCCCGCCCAGCACATCTACTTCTCCACCATCCGTCAGATCAAGAAGATTGCTCATAAGATCGCTGCCGAACTGAACATCAGCGGTCCGTTCAATATCCAGTTCCTGGCCAAGAACCGCGAAGTGAAGGTCATCGAGTGCAACCTCCGTGCATCCCGTTCGTTCCCCTTCGTATCGAAGATCCTGAAGCGCAACTTCATCGAGACCGCCACGAAGATCATGCTCGATGCACCGTATCAGAAGCCTGAGAAGAGCGAGTTCGATATCGATCGCATCGGTGTGAAGGCCTCGCAGTTCTCGTTCGCACGTCTGCAGAATGCCGATCCTGTCCTGGGTGTGGACATGAGTTCTACGGGTGAGGTAGGCTGTCTGGGTGACGACCTGAACGAGGCTATGCTGAACGCGCTGATCGCCACGGGCTATTCGATTCCGAAGGATGCCGTGCTCATCTCTTCTGGTGGTGCCAAGGGTAAGGTAAGCCTGCTTGAGCCTGCCCAGCAACTGGCCAAGAAGGGCTACACCATCTACGCCACGGCAGGCACCGCCAAGTTCTTCAACGATAACGGTGTGAAGGCTACGGCTGTGGCTTGGCCTGACGAGGACGGTGAGAACAACGTGATGGATCTCATCTCGCAGCACAAGGTCGGGCTGGTGATCAACGTGCCGAAGAACCATTCTTCACGCGAACTCACTAACGGCTACAAAATCCGCCGTGGTGCTATCGATCACAACATTCCCCTGATGACGAACGTCCGTCTTGCCAAGGCATTCATCGAGGCCTTCACCGCCATGAACCTCGAGGATGTGAAGATCAAGAGTTGGCAGGAGTATAATAATTAAGAGATCAGTTGACGGTTTACGGTTTACAGTTTACAGATGATATGTTTGCAAGCCCGTATGAAAGTTCACTCTCCGACTATAGAACTAATCATCTGTAAACCGTAAACTGTAAACTGTAAACAAAAGACATGACCGACGAATATCGCACACTCAAGACCGAAGGCGAGGGCTACTACACCAATAAGCGTAGCAAGTTCCTTGCCTTCGCTCATCATGTATCGTCAGTCGAAGAAATCAAAGACATCCTTGCCGGCTATCGCAAGAAATACTTCGATGCCCGCCACGTCTGCTATGCCTACATGCTCGGCCCCGAACGCAAAGAATTCCGTGCTAATGATGATGGCGAGCCCTCAAGCACAGCCGGCAAGCCCATCCTCGGACAAATCAACTCCAACGAACTGACTGATATTCTCATCGTTGTGGTGCGATATTATGGAGGAGTGAACCTCGGTACCAGCGGACTCATTGTAGCCTATCGTGAAGCCGCTGCCGATGCCATCGCACACTCGGAAATCGAGACCCGCCAAGTAGAGGAAATCATCACCTACAACTTCCCCTACCCGATGATGAACGACGTGATGCGCATCGTGAAGGAGATGCAGCCGCGTATCGTCTCGCAGACCTAC
>ONPM01000024.1 GCA_900319715.1 uncultured Prevotella sp. | reverse complement strand
GTTTCCGTGATGGCTAATGTCAGTGCCGCTATCCACCAGGAGATGGGTTTCTTTTGGACGGGTTTCTATATAGTAAAAGGTGATGAACTGCATCTGGGCCCATTCCAAGGAAGCGTCGCCTGCATGCATATTCCTTTCGGTCGTGGTGTCTGTGGTACTGCGTGGCAGCGTGCAGAAACCATTGTGGTTCCTGATGTGGAGCAGTTCCCGGGTCATATAGCCTGTAGCAGTCTTTCGCGCTCGGAGATTGTCGTCCCCCTCTTCAATGCGTCCCACGATGTGGTGGCAGTGCTCGACATAGACAGTCGTGAACTGAATACCTTTGATGACATAGACCGCGACTGGCTGGAACAGATAGTGAGGGTTGTAATGGTATAACCAACAACTCCGTACCTGGAAACTTCTGATGAATAAGAAAAAAGAAAATGATGAAAAATAAGTTGCAAATAGCACTGACAACTTTGTTTGGAGTTTTGGTTTTCTGTTTCTGGCTATTCGTCCGTCCCGCAGTCATCATGGAGCGCGAAGCGCTTCAACTGTTTTTGTGGAATGGTGATTATCTGGCAGAGCGATTGGCTGTGCCTGGAGGATTTGCGCGATATGTAGGGGAGTTCTTGGTGCAGTATTTCCTGTTTGAGACGGCAGGTACTGCTATCCTTGCTGTAGTTTTATCAGCCGTGTCATGGTTCTTTTGGATTCTGATCCATCGTAGTATCCCTTCCGTAAGTGACAAAATTCTTTTCCCCATTTCCTTTCTGCCAGCCATCGTATTGTGGCTTTTGATGTGCGACATGGATACTTCAATGACACTTCCTGTAGCCGTGCTACTGACCTTAGTGTTGATGTTGTTGTTACCTGAGAAGAAAACACCGAGTCTGTCTGGTTCTATTGCTCTTGTGCCAGTAGGCTACTGGTTGGCTGGTCCTGTTATCTTGTTGATGGCTGTCTGGCATCTGCGTTGGTTGCATCGGCCTTTTAATAAGGTAATGGTTGCGATGGAGAGTACGGCTATGGCATTGTTATTAGTAGTCTGTGTATTGATCAGTTCCTATTTTGTGCCTTATTCTCTGGAGAATATGGTGAAGGGTATTGACTACAGGTCCATTCAGGCTGATAAGATTGGAACGCTGGAAATGATGGAGTATGACTACCTACAGCGTCAATTAGCGTGGGAGAAAGTGTTAGAAAAAGCAAATAGGATGGAGCCTAAGGCAAAAGCCTGTCATCATATTGTCAGTCTGGCTAAGTATTATCAGCATGATACAAGTCCGGATGAGTTGAAAATGAGTCTGTACAAACCTTTCACGGCCCTTACCAGTACGACATCAACTATGATGATGAGCGATTTGTTCTTCCAGATGGGCTTTGTCAACTTCGCACAGCGGACCATGTTCGAGGCCATGGAGAGCATGTCAAACTACAACAAGAGTGCCAGGGCATTGTGCCGCCTGACGGAAACAGCCATTGTGACGGGGCAGTATGAGGTAGCCTTGAAATATATCTCCATCTTGGAGGAAACACTTTTCTATAAGCGGTGGGCACAGAAGATGCGTCAGTTGGCTACCTATCCAGAGAACATCAAGAACCATCCGAAGTATGGTGCTTTGCAGAAGATTTATGGTGAAACGGAAGACTTGTTGTTTATATAGGTAGGAGAACGATGAGAAAGATGATAGCACATATCGGATGTTGGGTACTTGTGGCATGCATGCTGTTTGCTTGCAGTTCGCGCCCTGAGAATGTCCAGCATACTGACCAGTTGCCGGAGATCTATCCCGACTATACTGGAGTAACGGTGCCTGTGGGTATTGCTCCGTTGAATTTCTCAATGGCAGATGATTCGTTCACGGATATTGACGTGGAGGTGAAGGGTAAGAAAGGGGGTCGTCTGCATGCCAATGGTTCCTTTGCCGATTTCGACATAGACGAGTGGCACCAGTTGCTGGCTGAAAACAGGGGTAGTCAGATCTTGGTCTCTGTGAGTGCCCGGAAAGAGGGACAATGGTATCAATATAAGGATTTTGCCATCCATGTGAGCCAGTATCCGTTGGACGAGTGGGGCATTACCTATCGTCGCATCCCGCCCAGTTATATGCTCTATAGTCACATGGGACTCTATCAGCGAAACCTGGCTGACTTTGAGGAACAGGCCATGATAGAGAATTCACAGGTTCATGGCAATTGCATGAACTGCCATACGCAGAATCGTACGAATCCAGACCAGTATGTATTTCATGTCAGAGGTGCTCACGGGGCAACGGTGATTCATACGACGGGACGTGACGAGGTGCTACAGGCTCGCAACGATAGTCTGGGAGGCTCGATGGTCTATCCCTATTGGCATCCAGGTGGTCGCTATTGCACCTTCTCGACCAATAAGACTGCCCAGATTTTCCACATGGCAAACAACAAGCGTATCGAGGTCTACGATACGTCTTCCGATGTGTTCGTCTATGACACTCAGGAACATGTGGCTATCAAGGACTCTTTGCTGACGAAGAAAGACTGGATGGAGAATACGCCGGCTTTCTCGCCCGATGGCAAGTGTCTTTATTTCATTACCACGCCCACTCGCAACTATCCGCAGGATTATGACAAGGTGAAATACAGCCTCTGCCGGGTGGCTTTCGATGAGGCTACAGGAAAAACAGGAAATCAGGTGGATACGCTGGTGAATGCTGCATTGACAGGCAAGAGCGCTACATGGCCACGACCTTCTTACGACGGACGCTATCTGATGTACACCCAACTGGATTACGGCTATTTTTCTGTTTGGCATCCTGAGGCAGAACTTTTCTTGATAGACCTGAAAACGGGTGATAGCAGACCGATGAACGAGGTGAACAGCCGTAGGTCGGAGAGCCTGCACAACTGGAGTGGCAATAGTCATTGGTTCCTCTTCACTAGTCGGAGGGATGATGGGTTATACACCCGTCTCTATTTCTCGTCCATCGATGAAAACGGGAAAGCCACGAAGCCTTTCCTCTTGCCACAACGTAATCCCAAGGAATACTATCGGGAACTGTTGTATTCCTATAATACACCTGACTTTACGTCGCGCCCAGTCAAGATGGATGCCCGAGAAATGGGAAGAAGGTTGGAGAGTCCGAAGCGACAATCCACACGAACTGACTGGCGATAGCCTTACTGGTTTTGTCCGTTCCCGACGGACTGCCAGTCCGAGGCGTTCGGACTGGCAGTCTGAAAATAGTTGAGACCTTCCACCGCCCCCGACCTTAGGGAGAAAGTGAAATGAAGATTTTTGTCCAAATACTTGGATATTCCAGAAAATGTGCATATCTTTGCAGACAGATTGCCATAAAAAAGGACTACTTATAATATGCTACAGATCCGCTGCAAGAACAACAACGTGACAAAGAGTTTCCCCGAGGGAACCTCGCTGCTCGACGTGTATCAGGAGTTTGCCGATGACGTCAAATTTCCCTATCCCGTTGTTTCCGCCAAAGTCAACAACGTATCCCAAGGGCTGAAGTTCAGGGTGTACCAGAACCGCGACGTAGAGTTCCTCGATGCCCGCGAGGGATCGGGTCACCGGGTGTATGTACGCTCGCTGAGTTTCCTGCTCTACAAGGCCACGCAGGATCTGTTTCCAGGCTCGAAACTCTTCATCGAGCACTCGCTGTCGAGAGGCTACTATTGCAACTTCAAGAAGAAGAACACAGGAGGGGAGAAGGTAACTGATGAGGATGTGGCAAAGATCAAGGCGAGGATGCAGGAGATCGTAAGTCTCGACATGCCCTTCCGCCGCACCGAGGCAACAACGGATGAGGTCATCCGCGTGTTTACGGAACGGGGATTCCAGGACAAGGTGAAACTCCTGGAAACCAGCGGCCAGATCTATAGCGACTACTACACGCTGGGCGACACCGTGGACTACTATTACGGGCCCTTGGTGCCGAGTGCAGGCTACCTGCAGGTATGGGACCTGGAGCGCCACGAGGAGGGACTGCTGTTGCGGGTGCCCGACTGGAACTGTCCCTCGAAAGTGGCAGAGAAGGTGGCACAGCCCAAGACCTTCGAGATGTTCGCCGAGAAGACACACTGGGACATCATCATGCGACTGTCGAACGCCGGCGACGTGAACAAGGCTATCATGCGAGGACACGCCCCGGAACTGATACAGGTCAGCGAGGCCCTGCAGGAGAAGAAGATTGTGCAGATAGCCGAAGAGATAGACCGTCGCTTCCACCAGGAGAAAGATCCCGTGAGACTGGTGCTCATCACTGGACCGTCGTCATCAGGCAAGACCACCTTCTGCAAGCGTCTCAGCGTGCAGTTGCTGGCCTGCGGACTGAGGCCTATATCGTTCTCGACGGACGACTACTTCGTGAACCGTCTGGACACGCCGAAACTGCCTAACGGCGACTATGACTTCGACAACATCGAGACGGTAGACTATCACCTGATGGAGGAACATCTGATGCGGCTGATGGACGGTGAGCGCGTGGAGATTCCAGAATATAACTTCGTGACAGGCAAGCGCGAATGGAACGGAAAGAAACTAAAACTGGGTGGCGACACGGTACTCATCATTGAAGGTATCCACGCTCTGAATCCGTTGCTGACAAAGAAACTGCCCGACTCGCTGAAATACAAGATATATATATCCGCCCTCACCAGTATCTCCATCGACGACCACAACTGGATTCCCGTCCGCGACAACCGACTGCTGCGCCGTATCATCCGCGATTACAACAAGGGTGCCTATACCGCCCAGCAGACCATTGCCCAATGGAAAAACGTGTGTGAGGCCGAAGACCAATGGATATTCCCTTATCAGGAGACGGCCGACGTGATGTTCAACTCGGCACTGAACATCGAATTCGCCGTGCTGAGAACGCATGCGGAGATCATTCTGGCCTCCGTACCCAAGAACTGTCCGGAATACTCTGAGGCCCACCGGCTGCTGAAGTTCATCCACTTCTTCCTGCCCGTCAGCGACAAGGAGATTCCTCCCACCAGCATCATGCGCGAGTTCGTCGGAGGCAGCAGTTTTAAGTACTAACTGATCTCTTTTTGTTGATAGTTTAAAGTTTATAGTTTATAGATGATATGTTCTAAAGGCGGAATGGCTTGCACGGTAATCAACTATAAACTATAAACTTTAAACTATAAACAATAAAGTCTAAAACAAAAAACTCTAAACACTTCTATAATAGTCTTTCAGAGTCTGGGCGTCTGCGTCGGCATCGGTGAAGACCTCGAGGAGCACGGGGCGATTGCTATCGGTACTGACCAGGGTGTCGATGGCGGAACGCATCTGGTGCATGTCGGAAGCAGACAAATATACGATATCGTTCTGACGGCAAATGCCTTCAGCAGAGGTGTGGTGCTCAGCAGACACGTATCTATCGCGGGCAGGGCTCTGCTCCAAACCAGGAAGGAGGTTGAAGATGCCACCACGGCCGTTGTTGAGCAAGAGTATGCGGAGATTGCCCCGCAGGTTCTGGTTCCACAGCGCATTCTGATCGTAGAAGAAACTCAGGTCGCCAATGACGCAATACACTGGCCCGTCAGTCACCACCGAGAAACCTGCCGCCGTGGAGAGCGAGCCCTCGATACCATTGACACCCCGATTACACCTGACGGTATGGGAACGGGCAAAACTGTTGGCTAGGCGAATGGCAGAACTGTTGGCGTAGTGTACCACCGCATCGCCCACGCTGCCCTCGAAATACTTCACGGCTGCCATCTGGGAATAAGCCGGCTCATAAGCATCGGCATGACGGCGCAAACGAGCCAGAAGTTCGTCCCACTGCTGCACAAAAGGGTGAGGTTCCATGACCAACATGAAACGGATATGATCGGCCACGACCTCCCCGTCGCCCTGGACGATATGCGTCAGGTTCATGAAGGGGTCGGCGACCTCGCCCGCCTCATTGATCATCCAGGTCTCATGGGCTTTGCGAAGGAAGCGCTTCAACCGCTTGCTCACGATGGAGCCTCCGATATAAAGCACGAAATCGGGCACATAGGCCTCATCGCCATCCACCAGCGCCACGGCCTCATCGAGAAGGGGGTTCATGGGCTGGCCATCGATCAGCATCGGACGCTTGGCCTGGAGGAACATGCGGGTGACATGGTTCAAGGTTGCTGGAGAGATGTCGGATGACAGCCGTTCGATCTTACGTTCCGACGGGAGGGAAGGCGTCGTGAAGTCGAAGAGCGGTTCGGAGATGGGCACGTTGATGTGGACGGGGGCATTCCTGATGACGAGAGCCTCGTTGACCAGGCGGTTACAAAACCATCGCTCCTCCTCATCACGAGGCTCAGGCAGCGAGACCGCCTTACGGACGAAGCGTCCAAGGGCATCGGGCTGAGGAAGCGTCTGACCATCGAGTTGATCGATCCATTGAGGAGGACGGTCGGCGGAGATCACCACCAATGGAGCGTGCTGGTAATACGCCTCTGCGACAGCAGGAGCAAGGTTGAGCAGAGCCGAGCCACTGGTGACACAGACTGCGACGGGTGACTTGAGAGCCTGCGACATGCCCAAGGCATAGAAGCCCGCACTGCGCTCGTCGGTGACGGGAAAGCACTGGATGTCAGGACACTCGTTGAGATTATGTACGATGGGTGAATTGCGACTGCCAGGACAGACCACCGCATGACGGACGCCATGCGCCACAAGCAACGCCGTCAATATGTTTACATTCTCCTTGTTACTATACATCATGGGATTGACGATTGAAGGACTGACGATTCGACAGCACCCCGCGCATGGTTTCGAGTTTCGCTTCCGTCTCCTGCCACTCTTGTTCTTCGGTGCTGTCCTTGAGCAAGCCGCCCCCCGCATAGAGATGACAGCAGCAATCCCCTATCAGCATACAGCGCAGCGACACATAGAGATGGGTTTCTGCCTCTCCCATCCATCCTTGGAAGCCACTGTAATAGAGACGGGGCGTATGCTCATGATGCGTAATGAAACGGAAGGCTTCCTGCTTGGGCAGTCCGCATACGGCTGGTGTAGGATGCAAAGTCTGCAACAGGTCGCCCAGACGGTCATCCGAAGGCAGGGTAAACGTAAAGTCGCTCCGCAGATGAACCAGATTGGCGGCACGGACAGGGACGGGGCCTTCCTCCGAGAAATCAGACGTAAACTGTTCCAGACATCCTGCGATATAGGTAGCCACGAAGCGTTGCTCCTGAATATTCTTGGTAGACCAGTTGACGGTCTCCCCCTCCCCAGAAAGTTGTTCTCCCTCAAGCCGTACGGTCCCAGCCAAGGCGATCGTCCGCCAGTTGCCGGCCTTGCCCTCCAACAAGATCTCCGGGGTGGCCGTCAGCCAACAGCCCCCTTTCTCTGTATACACTAAAGAGACAAACATACGGGGATAGAGGTCGCAGGCACGGAAGAAGAGGTCCATGGGTGAAATATGATCTGGCGACGCCTCTTCGGCACAGCGCGACAAGACGATCTTACGGAACGATCCTTGTTCCAATTGGGCATGAAAATGGGCAAAGTCGATGGCATAAGTGTCAGAAGTGGAAAGAGGAAAACGTACAGATGACAATGGAATGGGGAATGTGGAGACATGTCCATCCACATTTCCCAGCGGAATTCTCATCACCTTGTCTGGACGCAAAAGTAGTATCGGATGGCTGTCAGTCATCTCGAAGGGGGCCATCACATAGCCTCGTTTCCCATTGAGTTCCGTACACGACAGCAACTCTGCCGGCTCACCTTGAGTCTGCTGAACCATTGTTGCAAAATGCTCATGTGGCAGACGATAGACAGCAAAGGCTGGCATCACTTCTTCTGTTTTATGACGTAGTTCGTGACACGCACGTTCGAGATCAGGTCGCCTGTGGTATCGCGAATATCGACATTCCACACATGGAGTGTCGTGCCACGATGCAGCAGACGGGCATAGGCTGTCACGGTGTCGCCCTCGGCCACTGCCTTCACATGGCTGCCACTGACCTCGATGCCCACACAGGCACAGCCAGGGCACAGGGCAGACGATCCGACACCTGCCACATTCTCTGCCAGAGCCAACGAGGCGCCACCGCTGAGGAATCCGAAAGGCTGACGATTACGCTCGTCGACCTGCATACGAGCCATACACGTATCGTCCTCGGGCGTGGAGATAAACTCCATCCCGAGGGCGGTACTCAGATTTGGTTTGGCGTTGATGATCTCGTTTATTTCTTCTACGTCCATTTCTTAATCTTTCTCCTCTTACCTCTCATTACTTAAATAATGAGTATTCTGGAACGCTCCAGGCCAGGGCACTGGCACCCAGCACGTCACGTTCACGGTCGTTGAGAGGCGACACCAGGATCTTCACCTTTCCACGCATGTTGCCGAAGACGTGATTCTCGAACGACTCCACGACTGGTTCATAGAGCCATTGGCCGGCATGGGAAATGCCACCCGTAAGGATGATGGCCTCCGGATCAATGATCGACGCATAGTTGGCAAGGCCCAGACCCAGCACATAACCCGTGCGGCGGAACACTTCCTTAGCCATCTCGTCGCCCTTCTCACAACAATCGTTGATGGTGCGCGGAGAGAGATGTTCAAGACTACGCATCATAGACGGAGCATCAGACTCTTCCATCATCTCTTTGGCTGTTCGCACGATGCCTGCCGCACCCGCATAAGCCTCCAGGCACCCTTTATGGCCACAGCCGCAGTCACGGCCATTGTCCACCACACAGGTATGTCCGAACTCACCTGCATAGCCGAGGTGACCCTTATGGTCAGCGCCCTCCGTAAAGAAGCAACTGCCCAGGCCTACACCCAGACTGATGATGATGAAATTCTTCATACCATGAGCACAACCAAAGGTGTACTCACCCAGTGCCGACACATGAGCATCGTTGGAGAGGGCCACAGCCAGTCCCAGACGGTCGCGCAGCATGGCTGCCATAGGGATGACACCCTTCCACGGCAGGTTGGCCGCGTTCTCGATACATCCTGAGACCGAACTGGCACTCGGACAACTCAGGCCAATGGAGCGGATCTTCTCATAACCGCCATTTTCTTCTACCAGCATGACGATCCTCTCACTGAGTGTGGATACAAAATTGTTCACGTCAGGATAATCACAGGTCGGAAAAGAGTTCTCCGCCAAGATGTTACCTCTCACGTCGACGATTGCATACGTGGTCAGTTCGTTGCTGATATCAACGCCTACCACCTCTGACTTAATGTTCTGTTCTAACATAATGTTTAGGCTTTTATGGCACAAATATAGATATTATTTCTTAATCAACCAAAAGTTTCCACATTTTTTTTGAAATATTTACCCTATACGGTGTTTTTTTCGGGATATTTTCGTATCTTTGCACCCATAAAAGTAAAATATTCGAATATTTGAGATGAACATTTTAGAATTAAGTGAACAAGAAATCGGCAGACGCGAGAGTCTGCAAGAGTTGCGCAACATGGGCATTGATCCCTATCCCGCAGCCGAATATCCTACTAATGCATTTTCTACAGACATACGTGACAATTTCCGTGACGAAGATGAGCCCCGTCAGGTGTCTATTGCCGGCCGTATGATGAGCCGTCGCGTCATGGGAAAGGCCTCGTTTGCAGAGATACAGGACTCCAAGGGCCGCATTCAGGTGTATATCACCCGCGACGACCTCTGCCCAGGCGAGAACAAGGATTTATATAATAATGTGTTCAAGCGTCTGCTCGACATCGGCGACTTCATTGGCGTGAAGGGCTTCGTGTTCCGCACGCAGACGGGTGAGATCAGTGTGCATGCCCAGGAACTCACATTACTGTCAAAGGCTCTGAAGCCCCTGCCCATTGTGAAATATAAGGACGGCGTGGCCTACGACAAGTTCGATGACCCGGAACTGCGCTATCGTCAGCGTTACGTCGACCTCGTGGTGAACGAGGGTGTCAAGGATACATTCCTCCAGCGTGCTACGGTCATCCGTACCCTCCGAAAGGTGCTCGATGATGCCGGATACACGGAAGTGGAGACACCTACCCTGCAGATGATTGCCGGCGGTGCTTCGGCCCGTCCGTTCATCACCCACTTCAACGCTCTTGATCAGGATATGTACATGCGTATCGCCACCGAACTCTATCTGAAGCGCCTCATCGTGGGTGGTTTCGAGGGTGTCTATGAGATCGGCAAGAACTTCCGCAACGAGGGTATGGACCGCAACCACAACCCGGAGTTCACCTGTATGGAACTCTATGTGCAGTATAAGGACTACAACTGGATGATGTCGTTCACAGAGAAACTCTTGGAGACCATCTGCATCGCCGTCAACGGCAAGCCCGAACGTGAGATCGATGGCAACATCGTCAGTTTCAAGGCTCCTTATCGCCGTCTGCCCATTCTCGAGGCTATTCAGGAAAAGACCGGTTTCGACTGCAATGGCAAGACGGAAGAGGAAATTCGCGCTTTCTGTCTCTCCAAGGGAATGGATGTCGACGAGACCATGGGCAAGGGCAAACTCATCGACGAACTCTTCGGCGAGTTCTGCGAGGGCACCTTCATCCAGCCCACCTTCATCACCGACTATCCCGTGGAGATGTCTCCTCTTACGAAGATGCACCGCTCTAAGCCCGGACTCACCGAGCGTTTCGAACTGATGGTGAATGGTAAGGAACTGGCCAACGCCTACTCTGAACTCAATGACCCCCTCGATCAGGAGGAGCGCTTCATCGAACAGATGAAACTCGCAGACAAGGGTGACGACGAGGCGATGATCATCGATCAGGATTTCCTCCGTGCCCTGCAGTATGGTATGCCTCCCACCTCTGGTATCGGCATCGGTATCGACCGTCTGGTGATGTTGATGACGGGCAAGACCTTCATCCAGGAAGTTTTGTTCTTCCCCCAGATGAAGCCCGAGAAGAAGATCCCGCAGAGCACACCCGCAGAGTGGGCTGCCATCGGCGTCGCAGAGGAGTGGGTTCCCGTCCTCCGCAAGGCCGGCTTCAACCTCGTGCAGAACATCGCCACAGAGAAGGCCCAGGGCCTCCAGCAGAAAATTGGCGACATAGTAAAGAAGTATAAGTTGGATCTTCAGAAGCCCGGCGTAGACGAGGTAGCAGCTTGGATAGATAAAGTAACAGAATAAAAGACATAGTAAAAAAAGACATAGTAAAATAAAAGACATAGTAACATATTAACAAATATATAGTAACAGATGATATTATTAACATAATGAATATGCATAATCAACTTATAATTGTTAATATGTTACTATGTCTTAAAAAAATACTCTGTCTAAAGATGATAATATGTACGACTGTGGTAAGATAGCGATTATCGGCGGCGGCAGCTGGGCAACAGCGATTGCGAAGATTGTGGTGAGTCACACCCACCACATCGGCTGGTACATGCGGCGTGACGACCGTATCGAAGACTTCCGTCGTCTGGGTCATAACCCAGCCTATCTTACCAGTGTGCATTTCAACATCGACGAGATACACTTCGACAGCGACCTGAACCGTATCGCCCAGCAGTACAACACGCTGGTCTTCGTCACCCCGTCACCCTATCTCAAGAGTCACCTCAAGAAACTCAAGACCCGTCTGCACGACAAGTTCGTCATCACCGCCATCAAAGGTATCGTGCCCGATGAGAACCTTGTCTGCTCCGAATACTTCCATCAGGTCTACGACGTTCCTTACGAGAACCTCGCCTGCATCGGAGGTCCCTCCCATGCCGAGGAGGTGGCACTCGAACGTCTGAGTTATCTCACTGTGGGCTGTGCCGACCGTGAGAAGGCCCAGGCCTTCTGCGAGGTACTCACCAGCGAATTCATCAAGACGAAGACCTCCACCGACGTGGTGGGCATCGAATACTCCTCCGTACTGAAGAATGTCTACGCCATCGCCGCCGGCATCTGCTCTGGACTGAAATACGGCGATAACTTCCAGGCGGTGCTGATGGCGAACGCCGTGCAGGAGATGAACCGTTTCCTCACCGCCGTCCATCCCCTGGATCGCAACGCCTACGACTCCGTCTATCTGGGCGACCTGCTGGTGACAGGCTACAGCAACTTCTCGCGCAACCGCACCTTCGGCACGATGATCGGCAAGGGCTACAGCGTGAAGTCTGCACAGATAGAGATGGAGATGATTGCCGAAGGCTATTTCGGCACGAAGTGCATGAAGGAGATCAACCGTCACTGTCATGTGAACATGCCCATCCTCGATGCCGTATATAATATATTGTACGAACGCATCTCCCCACAGATTGAAATAAAACTCCTTACCGACAGTTTCAGGTAAGGAGCCTTACCCCAAGAAATCCGTGATAACGGTTCTACCTATTTGCGAATCAGCGTAGATCCCAGTTTGCCCAACTGCACGGCATATACACCTTTCTGCAGTCCTGCAAGACTGACGGTGCCACCCTGCAATACAGTCTGCCTGACGAGCACGCCCGAAAGATTATAGAGTGCCACTGTCGTACCATCCTCCGCACCGTCGGCATAAAGCAGATCATCAGCCACGCGGAAAGTAACGTTCTCGGGTTGGTCTTTGCTGAGTCCCTCGATGGAGGTCTCAATGCCAAGCACATAGAGCAGTCCCTTATAAGCATTGATCTTTCCCAGTCCGAAGCGCTCCGGGGAACGAGCCGTAAACTCATCGGTATCGCAACTATGAATGATGATATCCTTGATGTCACTGCAGTTAAGTGTCTTTCCAAGGTCTGCTGCCGCCTGCATCCAAAGAGCCACGACACCAGCAGCAGCCGGTGTAGACATGGAGGTACCACTCATCCACCCCCACGAGTAGTCGCGCGACGATGTCTGACCAACAAACTGGTCTGTATAGCCCTTACGCAGATAGACATTATAGTCAGAATATTGGGAATCGAAACTGTTCAGAGCAGCAGCCACATAATTGCCAGGGGCACAGATGTCAGGATGCTGATGGCCGGCGCGGTCTGTACCATAACTACTATACCACGCCACATCACCGATTTCATCCATAGTTTCCATCGTAGCCCCATCTTCTGTCTTTATCAGATTATTGGCAACCCAAGCGCCCACAGACACAGGCTCGCCGGAGGTATTCCAATCACCCATTGATATGTCCGAACTGCCATATTCTACCTCTCCCTGATTCACCTTATAGAAACAATCATAAACATCGCCCCAGGCATATGCCTCTGTATCCTCCCCTGGCATCACGTGAAGCATAAAGCCAATGTTATCGTGATACCCATCACGCCATACGATGTCACTATGATAGACCTCGACATACGTACAGTCATACTTCTCACCATTCTGGTTATAGTCAACTGTCTTGTAGCAGGACACGCCAAGATTGCCTTTCTCGATATACTTCTTCAGATGACTATATATCATGCGCTCCTTGAGTGAAATCCCTTTTTCCTCAGGCAAAAAGAAATACAGACCCTGACTTTCCTTATCAGTAGACTCCAAGGTGATGGGTACTTTATACAACTCCTTCATGACTTGCACGTCGTAGATGCCCAACTGCAGTTTTACCTTCTTGCCTGTTGGCAGGCAACAGAATCCATAGCCGTTCTTGTCTGACATGGGATATACGCCCAAGTGCAGAGTGTCACCAGCCGAAATCGCCTGATTCACATAAATATGATCACCGCCCTCATTGCCAGTACATAGCATCAGCGCCAGATCCTCATTCTTGCAGTAATCGCCCAACAAGGTGGCCATATTGCTTGTCCCGTCATGCCAGCCAGCATGAGAGTTAAGGCTCATACTGACTACGAGAGGTTTCTTCTGCTTCTTGGCCTGATCCATCATGAACTCAATACTCTCTGCGGCATTAAAAGAGACCATGTCATAACCATCACTCCATACCTGATCGTAGTGTTCTGCGTCTGACGTCATGTCACAGATCAGGATATCCGTCTCTGGTGCGACACCACCGAGTGGTTCTCCGCTGAGACCATTCACATCGTCCATCACGCTGCCTGCGGCAATGCTGATACAGTGGGTGCCGTGCGAGTCATGATTGAAATTCTTCACCTTCAGCGTATCGAGAATATCTTCCGGATTGCTATAGTAGGAACCTGTGAGTGTCTTACCGCCTATCCGCACACTATCACCCCCAAAAGTGGTATTGCCAGGCATATAGTACCCTTTGACGCGCAGGTTTCCGTCTTTATCCTTGAACATCGGGTGGGTCATGTCGAAGCCGGAGTCCACGATGCCAACGATGACACCCTTACCCGTATAGGCCTGCGGCAATTGTGGGGCTGTGCCTGCATTACAGGCCGCAGCCTGTGTTGCACGACGGGTGTTGTCCGTCTTCCTCCCTGTTCTGGGTCCGACATCTACCCTCGCCACTCCCGATACGGTTGCGAGATCATCGAGTTTCGCGAGGGGTATATCGAGTAAGATCTGCTGCCCCCTGACAATCCTGATACTAGCCCCTTTGGCCTTCAAGTCATCGGCCACACGACGGACATCGGCATCTTTCTCACACGTCACGAAGAAGCCGCCTCGCACATCACCTCGGAGTGCCTGGCCACGGGTGCCTGCGTTAGTCACGTATCTTTCATATCTCTGTTTCAGCAACCTTGCCTTCGGTGAAATGAAGCCCTGTGCACCTGCAATGAGGGCACTTGCCATAAAGAGGGTGAGCACGAACTTTCTCATATAAATATAATAATGTATAGGTCTCGTTATTCTAAAAATCTCTGCAAAGGTAGTACATTTTTTAGACAAAACAACAAAAGAAACATAAAAAATAGGCTCTTATGCTCTTAAGTCTAAAAATATTCGTATCTTTGCAGTCAGTATTTTCTAAAACATCAATAACAAAAGCAATGAAGAATATCAGTCTTGACATCACAAAGGCCGCCTGCTTTCTTGAAGCCGGCGCAGTAGAGGCTTTCGAGCCTCAAGTAAAGGCCGCACAAAAGGCACTGGAAGAGGGCACTTGCCCAGGTAACGACTTTCTTGGATGGCTGCACCTGCCATCAAGCATCACACCTGCCTTCCTCGACGAATTGCAGGCATGCGCCAACACCCTGCGTGAGAACTGCGAGGCCATCGTCGTAGCAGGTATCGGCGGCTCCTATCTGGGTGCCCGTGCTGTCATCGAAGCCCTGAGCAACTCGTTCGCATGGCTCGTGGCGGACAAGAAGAATCCCACGATCCTCTTCGCAGGAAACAATATCGGCGAGGACTATCTCTTCGAACTCACAGATTATCTGAAGGACAAGAAGTTCGGCGTGATCAACATCTCCAAGAGCGGCACTACCACTGAGACCGCCCTCACCTTCCGTCTGCTGAAGAAGCAGTGCGAGGCCCAGCGCGGAAAAGAAGAGGCCAAGAAAGTGATCGTAGCCATTACTGACGCCAAGAAGGGCGCTGCCCGTACTTGTGCAGACAAGGAAGGTTACAAGAGTTTCATCATTCCCGATAATGTGGGCGGACGTTTCTCTGTGCTTACTCCTGTAGGTCTGCTGCCCATCGCCTGCGCAGGTTTCGACATCAAGGAACTGGTGGCTGGTGCACAGGACATGGAGAAGGCTTGTGGTCAGGACACTCCTTTCGCAGAGAACCCCGCAGCCCAGTATGCTGCCGTGCGTAACGGTCTATACCAGAGTGGCAAGAAGATTGAGATCATGGTGAACTTCCAGCCGAAACTCCACTTCATGAGTGAGTGGTGGAAGCAACTCTACGGCGAGAGCGAGGGTAAGGACAAGAAGGGCATCTTCCCTGCCAGTGTAGACTTCACCACCGACCTCCACTCCATGGGCCAGTGGATCCAGGACGGCGAGCGCACCATCTTCGAGACTGTCATCAGCGTTGAGGAACCTGAGAAGGAACTGCTCTTCCCGAAGGATGAGGAGAACCTCGATGGTCTGAACTTCCTCGCCGGCAAGCGCGTCGACGAAGTGAACAAGATGGCAGAACTCGGCACCCGTCTGGCCCACGTCGACGGTGGCGTGCCCAATATCCGCATCACCATGCCACGCTTGAACGAGCGTTACCTCGGACAACTCATCTACTTCTTCGAGATTGGCTGTGGTATCAGCGGCAATGTGCTTGGTGTGAACCCCTTCAACCAACCTGGTGTCGAGGCTTATAAGAAGAACATGTTCGCCCTGCTCGACAAGCCTGGCTACGAGGAAGACAGCAAGGCCATCAAGGCCCGCCTGGCACAAGAGTAGTTGTATTATTTTAGTTTACGGTTTACAGTTTACAGTTTACAGATGATTACTTCTATAGGCAGTCACAAGGGCATGCGAGGTATTCACCTGTAAACAGTAAACCGTAAACTGTAAACAAAAAAAGAATATGTTCCAGATCTCAATCAGACAATACTTAGAAAGACACGGCTTTGAGGTGTTGTGCCCCAAAGCCGTGCTCTTTGATATGGATGGCGTGCTCTACAACTCGATGCCCAACCACGCCATCGCCTGGCAACAATCCATGGCACAGTTCGGCATCCACATGACTGCTGACGATGCCTACGCCACAGAGGGTGCCAGAGGGGTAGACACTATCCGGAAGATGGTGATGCGGCAACAAAACCGTGAGATTGACGAGGCAGAGGCACAACGGATGTACGATGTGAAGACACAGATTTTCCACTCACTGCCAGAAGCCCCCATCATGGAGGGGATGCCAGAACTGATGCAGAGACTCACAGACAACGGTCTGATGTGTTGTGTTGTCACTGGCAGCGGACAGCGCCCGCTCATCAACCGCATTCTCAGCGATTTTGGGGCATACGTCGACGAACAGCATATCACCACCGCCTACGATGTGCAACGCGGGAAGCCCAATCCAGATCCATATCTCATGGGGTTACGCAAGGCAGGCGACCTGAAGCCTTGGGAAGCCCTTGTCGTGGAGAATGCTCCTCTTGGTATACGGGCCGGAGTGGCGGCCAAGATCTTCACCATCGCCTTGAACACAGGACCTTTGTCTGACCAGACGCTTCTTGACGCTGGTGCAGACCTCCTGTTCCCCTCTGTCGAGGCCTTCCTTAAAGATTATTCTGCTCTTCCCCTGAGCCGCTAGTATCCCGCTGCGTATCAAGGCTGATGGTCACGTCGCCAAAATTGCTGAGCGTGACGACCAAAGGAATATACTCATCCGTCTGGGGATGGCTCACACTACCAGCGAAGATGAGTTGATGACCATCGACACGGTCGAAGACCAAACCCTCCAATATACCCGTGGCACGATAGTCGTCATCAAGATAATCGTTGAAAGACGCCTTGGTGAACGTCTGGCTGAAGAACACGCTTCCGTCCTGACGGATCACCTTCAGGTGGATACGGTTGTCAACGAACTTCTGTCCCGTCTCATCCTTGACCATACGCAGGCTGTCGTCAGCCGTACGACGGATGTCCACCTGATACGCACGATCCAGCCACTGGATGTCCTTCACCTGATTGTAATCCTGCATCCGGATGGGAGCCTGTGGCTTGGGAGTCTCCGTCTTGCGGACGATAATGTCCTGCGACTGTTTCTTTTGCTTGCAACCCGTCAGCATCGTGGCTCCAAGGGCTACTGCCAGCACCACAGCCATAGCGCTGCATCGCGTCAGTTTCTGCTGAAAATGATTCTTCATCATACTTGATTTCTTGTTTATCGCATGCAAAGGTACAAAAAATCCAATGAAGCGAGCGCAAAAAGATTAAATAATTTTAGTCTGACTACAATTTTTCCCCGCATCGAGAGCAATAGTGGTCTTTGCTGCGCACGATAGCATCACAACGCGGACAGTGCCCGTCCTTTGGCTTTTCTTTTGTCTCGTCAATAATATTGGCCGTTACGATGCCAGTAGGAACAGCGATGATCGTATAACCCAGCAACATGACGAATGCCGAGAGCAGACGTCCTATCGGAGTAACGGGCGTGATGTCACCATATCCCACGGTAGTCATCGTCACAATGGCCCAATAGACAGACGTGGCCAGGTCGGTGAATTGTGTGTTGGGCTGGCCACTCTCAACCATAAACATCAGTGTACCCAGGCAGATGTCCAGTATCAGTACAAACATGAAATAGACGGCTATCTTGTTGAGACTCTTCTGGATGGAGCGCATCAGCATATAGCCCTCGTTGATGAAACTGAACAGTTTGAATATTCGGAAGATGCGGATGAAGCGGAACGAACGCAGCAGGATCATATACCTTGCATTGGGCAGGAAATAGGAGAGATAAGGTGGCAGTATAGACAACAGGTCGATGACGCCAAAGAAACTCAGGACATATTCGCGAGGACGAGGGGAACAATAGACCCGCGCAATATACTCGACCGTAAAGAAGAAAGTGAGCAGATATTCCAAGATCTCCAATACCAGTTTAAAGGTGTGGACCAATGACGGAATGGTCTCGATAAAAGAGATGATGATGCTCAGCGAGATGGCCGTTATCAGAGTGAGGTCAAAAATGCGCCCTACAGGATGCTCCGACTCAAACATGATGCGGTACAGTCTTTCTTTCTCAAGCCAACGGGGTTTCTTCATATCAATGACTATTTAGAACATTGCTGCAAAGTTAGTGATTATAATTCAAACAACCAAACGAATGGTACAAAATCAGAAAAACTTTTGGTTTTCTCCTTTCTTCTTCGTAACTTTGCAGCAAGATTTCAAAGACCATCGTCCTACATGAAAAGAATCTTTACCATCCTGCTGGCAGCAGTCATCGTCATCATTGGCGTTCTGATGTGCCGTGGGACCGTCGTACAGGAGTCGGCCGACAGTCATGGCGAAACGGCCGACTATCACAGCATCGACACCCTTCCGATGCTCATCTCACAGGTGCGGAAATGCTCGAAACTCTACACGGCGGAGTATCGTGTGCACAAGATTGTGACCCACGACGACGTGCTGCGCCTGAAGGGATCGCTGCTCCAGCGCCAGTTCAATATCAAACTGCCCTTGGGCGACCGCAAGATTGCCATCCCCATCGACGCGAAACTGAAGACCTATATCGACTTCAGCCAGTTCTCTGAGCGCAATATCGAGCGACATGGCGACCGCATCACCATCATCCTGCCTGATCCCCAGGTGACGATGACGAGTTCGAAGATCGACCAGAAGCACGTCAAGCAATACGTAGCCCTGGCCCGTGCGAACTTCAGCGATGCGGAGATGTCCGCCTACGAGCAGCAGGGGCGTAACGCCATCATCGAGAGCATCCCCAGCCTCGGCATCTTCGAGACAGCCCAGGCCAATGCCGCCAAGGTGCTCGTGCCTATGTTCACGGCCATGGGCTATGAGGAGCATCAGGTGACCGTCGCCTTCCGCAAGCACTACGATGTTGCCGACATTCAGAACCTGATCAGGAGTGAAGAGTGAAGAATTAAAAGTGAAGAATTGAGAGTGAAATGGGAAAATCATTCAGACTTGGAATCATACTGATGGGCGTCTCGCTGCTGATAGTGGCCGTCTTCTGGCTGCGCAACTGTACGAAGGACGACTATCTCAACATAGGTGCCGACGGCACCATCGACCCCACCCCCACACAGATACAGAGCATCAAGGCCATTGGCGAGTGGGAGTTTCTCAGCGTCAGTCTTGAGGAACTCACAGACACCATACGCAAGGGCTTTCTCTCTGACGATGAGTTGTCACGCATCTACTACGGCACCCTGCGCATAGGCATTAACCTTCACCAGGTGGAGCCAGGCTGGCTCACATCCGAAGGCGACAGCGTCAGCCTCATCCTGCCACACGTCGCCCTCCTCGACCGCGACTTCATCGACGAAGCCCGCACGAAGTCCTTCTTCGAGAGTGGTTCGTGGAAACCTGAAGACCGTGAGGCTCTCTACCGTCAGGCTCATCAGAACATGCTCCAGCATGGTCTGACGAAAGAGAACCTTGCCGCTGCCGAGGCCAACGCCCGTGAGCAGATCACCAGTCTGATGCACGCCATAGGCTTCCGCAAGGTGACCATCACATTTAAGTAATCATCTGTAAACCGTAAACTGTAAACTGTAAACAAAAAAATGGAATGGATTGATCACTTTCTAACTGAGTTAAGCAATTTCCTTTGGGGCTGGCCGATGATCATCATGCTGTTAGGCACACATGTGTTCCTCACCATCCGCCTGCGCTTTCCCCAGCGTCATATATTCAAGGCCATCCGCCTCTCCGTGAAGCGTGACCCCAATGCCGAAGGCGATGTGTCGCAGTTCGGCTCCCTTGCCACTGCCCTCGCTGCCACCATCGGCACGGGTAATATCATTGGTGTGGCCACAGCCATTGCCCTCGGAGGTCCTGGTGCCGTACTCTGGTGCTGGCTGACGGGTGTCTTTGGCATCTCCACGAAATACGCCGAGGGACTGCTGGCCATCAAATACCGTGTGAAGACGCCCAGCGGCAAGATGCTTGGTGGTCCGATGTACGCTTTGGAGAAGGGTCTGGGCTGGAAGTGGCTTGCCATCCTCTTCGCCCTCTTCACCGCCATCGCCGCCTTTGGCATTGGCAACACGGTACAGGCCAACGCCATCGCCACCGTCGTCAACGAGTCGTATGGCGTCTCTCCCTGGATTTCAGGTTCCTTTGTTTGTCTGATGACGGCTGCCGTCGTCCTGGGGGGCGTGAAGAGCATCGCCCGTGTGTGTTCAATGCTCGTGCCTTTCATGGCGGCCCTCTACGTGCTGGGCTGTCTTTATATCCTCGTCGTCAATGCGGCCTACCTCTGGCCTGCCCTCTGTCTCATCGTCGAGGCAGCCTTCACACCTGAGGCCGCTGGTGGTGGTTTCATAGGCTCCACGGTGATGATGGCAGCCCGCTTCGGTATTGCCCGCGGCCTGTTTTCCAACGAGAGTGGTATGGGTTCTGCACCCATCGTGGCAGCAGCGGCACAGACGCGCAACCCTGTGCGACAGGCACTGGTATCGTCCAGTGGCACGTTCTGGGACACTGTCATCATCTGTGCCCTCACAGGACTGGTCATCGTCAGCAGTGTCCTCGCCTACCCTGACATCGACTTCTCCAATGGCGCCACGCTGACGAAGGATGCCTTCTCGAAGATCCCCGTCATCGGACGTCCGCTGCTCACCTTCGGCCTGCTTACCTTCGCCTTCTCCACCATCCTCGGATGGTGCTACTATGGCGAGAGGGCCATGGAATACCTGAAGGGGAAACGCTGGGTATTAGGCTATCGCATATGTTATATTATTGCTGTCTTCCTGGGTTCTGTGATGAACCTCGCCGTGGTGTGGAACCTTGCCGACTGCATGAACGCCCTGATGGCGATACCCAACCTTGTCTCACTGCTGTTCCTCAACGGTGTCATCGTCCATGAGACGCAGTCCTACCTTGGGCGCGCCCGCAAACTCAACCACCGTTAGCACTCCGTCTTTCACCCTGAACCGCACATCCATATCCAGGAAGGGCATGCCGTATGTCCGCTCCGGATCGTTGTGGAAGGCAGGCCTCGGGTCCTGTGCCAGTGTCGCCATCAGGGCCTCACGGTGCTGAGCCGGGATCTTCACCGCCAGACTGTCAGGAATCTCCACGTGCAACGGCTCCCACTGCTTTTGGTCTACAAATCCGCTCCTGGCCTCCGCATGAGCATCAGCGTAGGCTACATAGGGTTTGATGTCGTAGATAGGCGTGCCGTCCATCAGGTCTGCCCCACGCACATAGATCACAGGACCTGACTGCGGATCGTCCTCCACCCTGTCCAACTTGACGCACGACAGTCCCAGCGGATTCGGACGGAAGGGTGAGCGCGTGGCAAAGACGCCCATACGCTTGTTGCCGCCAAGACGTGGCGGACGCACGGTGAGACTTTGAGTTTTGAACTTTATGCTTTGAGATTGATGATTACCAGAAAACTCCCAAATCAACCACAGATAATCGAAATCCTCCAATCCCCTCACGGCCTCCTGCTGACGATAGGCCTTCTCAAACACGATCCTGCCCGTCAGTTCTTCCACCAGACCACTCTGCCTGGGAATACCGAACTTCGACTTCAACGGCGATTCAAAATACGCAATCGGCTGTATATCCATGCGGCAAAGATACTACTTTTTAGACAAAAGAACAAAAGAAACATAAAAAAATAGGTTATTATGTTGTTATGTCTAAATTATTTTTGTATTTTTGCACCAAAGATTTACGACAGAAGCCCATCAATTATGACTAGAGTTCTGCTATTAACCCTGACTCTGACAGTCCTTCTGCACACTGCTGCGGCTGCTCAAGACTATAAGCAGGAGCCCGAATACCTGGCTCTCCGCGACTCCATGCGCTACGCCTTCAACGATGGCGACAGTGCGCGTTTCTACCCAGCCCTGAAAGCCCTGGAAGACTACCTGCTCGAACAGGGAGACCTTCACCAGTACTACACCCAGCGCTGCAACGAGATCGTCTTCAACATCAATCAGCGAAGATTGTTCGAGGCCTACATGCTGGGGCGGAAACTCTCCAGGGAACTGACCGAGAAGCACCTCGACAACGAGATGTACATGGCCTACAACATGCTAGGTCACATCAACAGCATCTGTGGCAACAGGTTAGCCGCCAAGAGGAATTTCAGTACCGTCATCGACCTCATGAAGAAAGGCGGCTACTACGAGAGCATGCCCCCCATCTACATGAACCTCGTCAATGTGGAGATGGACATTGACCCGGAAAGGGCCATGGCGCTGCTCGACACTGCCAAGATCATTGCCGAGAAATATTCACCTGATCGAGTGTTCGACATCGAGACCCGTCGCGCCGTCAGTTACTATAATGCTGGCGATATGGAGAAGTTCCTCGAAGGATATAAGGCCTACAAAGAGGGCGAGGCAGAAGGCAAGTCTTCTGTTCATGGCCGCACAATGGAGGTCTATTACCTCGCCTCACAGGGCAAGACAGACGAAGCCGTGGCATTGGCCAAGGAAGAACTCAGCACTGACGGTAATAGCATTATCACCAACATCTACGAGAAGGCAGGCCGCTGGCAGGAGGCCTACGAGTCGCTGCGCAAGACCTATGCCGCCAACGACTCTGTGAACAATGTCGCCCTCTCCAACAGCATGATGGGTATCCGCGACCAGTTGGCCATCAACGACATGGAGAAGAAGTCCGTCCGTATTCGCACCATTGCGCTTACCATCGGCCTCATCCTGCTCGCCCTGCTGACCATGGCGTTCTTCTATATCGCCTCCACACGCCGCCGCCACATGCGCCAACTCAGCGCAGCCTACCAGCACGCCCTCGAGGCAGACAAGATGAAGACACGCTTCATCCAGAATGTCAGCCACGAGGTGCGCACACCCTTGAACATCATCAGCGGCTTCTCGCAGGTCATTGCCGACCCCACCCTCACCGAGAGTGTCGAGGAGCGCCAGCACATGGCCTCGATGATGCAGAAGAGCGCTATGCAGATTACGGACCTCATCGACGAGATCCTGGGCCTCTCGCTCATCGAGAGTTCCGCCACGATTGCCAAAGAGGATGTCGTACACGTCAACCAGTTGCTTCAGACGATCGTCAAAGAGCATCAGGAGACTGCGCCCCCAATTGACCTTCGCGTCGACAGCCAACTCGATCCGGAATTCGCCATCAAGACCAACAGGAACATGCTCAGCCGCATCATCCACGCCCTTACAGACAATGCCCTCAAGAACACCGAAAAGGGCAGTGTCACCCTTAAGGCCAAGACGGTCGCCCAGACGCTGATCCTGACTGTCGAGGACACTGGCTGCGGTATACCCGCAGACCAGGCAGAGCATATCTTCGAGCGATTCGTCAAACTCGACTCCTTCAAGCAGGGCATCGGACTCGGACTTCCCCTGAGTCGCAAACTCGCTGAACAGTTAGGCGGCATCATCACCCTCGACACCAGTTACAGCCCTGGAGCACGCTTCGTCGTCACACTGCCTTTCGAAGAGGCCGAAGGTTGAAAACAGAAAAAACAATTCTATAAATCACAAATATTTGATAAAAAACAAAAGAAATCATCATGAACACAAAATCATCCCTGAGGCTCTTCGCCTTACTGTTCACATTCAGTTTTTCAATCCTCACATCTTCTGCAGCGCAGAAGACTGACGAGTTTACCACCAAGAGCGGCAAGAAAGTCACCATCACCTGTATCAAGCACGCCAGCATTGAGATCAACTACAACGGCACTGAGATCCAGGTAGACCCCGTTGGCATGTGGCTCAAGCCCGAGACCGACTACGCCACCTTCCCCAAGGCCAACATCATCCTCGTCACCCACGAGCACAAGGACCACTTCGACCGTGCTGCCATCCATGAGATCCGCACCCCAGCCACAAGCATCTACGTGAACCAGGCAGTCTTCGGACACTTCAAGAACGGACTCGTCATGCGCAACGGCGAAACTGTCAAATACGCTGCCGACATCACCATCGAAGCCGTACCAGCCTATAACACCACCCCTGGGCGCGAGCAGTACCACCCCCAAGGCCGTGACAACGGCTACGTACTCACCCTCGACGGCCTCCGCATCTACATCGCTGGCGACACGGAGGACATCCCTGAGATGGCCAACCTGAAGGATATCGACATCGCCTTCCTGCCCTGCAACCAGCCTTACACCATGACTGTCGAGCAGTGTGTCAACGCAGCGAAGATCATCAAGCCCAAGGTACTCTTCCCCTACCACTACAGCGACACCCCTGTCCACAAGATCTCCATGCAACTGGCAGGCAGCGGCATCGACGTCCGCATCCGCGATTACAAATAATATCCCAATACATCATCTCAAGGGGCTCGCAGTTGCGGGCCCCTTTGCATCTCATATCCAAACATTTATCGACTTGCGACATTATGCGCCACGTTTCCAGGCCTTCATCGACTGCAAGAGGACACTGAGCAAGATGAGGGCGACACCGAGATAGAAGGAGAAATTGATCTCACGACCTTCGCCGAAGATGAGGAAGGCCAGAATGATGGTGTAACAAGGTTCGAGATTGTACGTCAGGTTAACGGTAAAGGCAGAGAGGCTCTTCAGGGCCTGGATCTGCAGCAGATACATGCCCACGGTGCAGAATAGCGCATGGCAAAGCATAAACCAGAGATTGGTACCAGCAGGAATGACCACGACAGGCTGTTGGCTGGGGAAGAGCCACAGGTACACAGGGATGACAGCAGACACGACAACAAGACCACCCGACATCTGATACATCAGTACCGTACGACTGCGGACCCCCGCACTGACCTTCTTGTTGCAGATGGCATAGAGGGCACAGACTGCCGACGACACCACGCCAATCATAATGCCATAGCGATAACGGGCGTCGAGAGAGAAAATACACATCACGCCAGCCACCGTAATCAGCGAGAAGAGGAACTCCGAGCCAGAAAAGCGTTTCTTGAAGATCACCGGCTCGAACAAAGCCGTAAAGAACCCTATCAGCGAGAAGCAGATGACACCAATCGACACATTCGAGGCCTTGATACTGCCATAGAACAGGATCCAGTGCAGCCCCAACAAGGCTCCACATCCGCACAACTGCAGGAATTTCCGCCATCCGACGCGAGGCAATCCCGTGAACACCAGGAGGATGCAACTCGTGAAGAGCATGCGATACCACACGATGTCCACTTCGTTGAGCGTAATCAGTCGTCCGAACAAGCCCGTAAAGCCTGCCAGCATCACACTCAGATGCAACTGAATAAAACCCTTCTTCGTCTCGTTCATCCCGCCTGCAAAGGTACAAACTTTTCCGGAATTATCGTAGGTTTTCTTGAAAAAAAATCGCAGTGCAGACGGTTTTAGTACACAGGACCTAACAAACTAACAAACTAACAAACTAACAAATGAAAAATCAAAAATGAAAATGAACATCAAAATGAGATATATATTATAATATATAATATATTATATATTATAATATATATAATTCTTTAGGTCTGATTCCGTTGAATATAAAAAATGCTTTTGTTAGTTTGTTAGGTATTGTTGTCATAGACGCTCAAATTGAAGGGAGGGAATCATGATCGTTGGGAATGCCTCTTTACACTGTTATCAATGCCTGATAAGGGAGTAAGGAATAGGGGTTTATACATATAAAGTCCTATCGCTAACCGCATAAACAGGCATCAGCAACAGTGTAAACAGGCATCGGCAACGGCGTAAACAGGCATTTTAATATAAATTTGTACGGCGAAACGAGATTTTTTCGATAATTATTTGCGTATATGAGAAAAAATATGTACCTTTGTACGATGAATATAACGAACGACCTACAATTAACTCAAAATAACGAAATGAAACGTCTTTCTATCCTCTTGACGATGCTGTGCATCGGACTGACGGCCTTTGCCGCAGTGATTCCCGACATGAAATTCCGCCGTGTAGACACCCGTGAGGGCCTGTCGAACTCGGAGGTGTTCTGTATCCTCCGCGACACACAAGGCTATGTTTGGTTCGGCACGGGCTACGGCCTGAACCGCTACGACGGATACCGCATCCGTACCTATTTCAGTTACGACAAGGACACAACCTCGCTGCGCAACAACCGCATCGACGAGATACAGGAAGGCTACGGCGGGCGGCTGTGGCTGAAGCAGAGGATGAACTACACGATGTATGACCCTGTGACGGAAAAGGTGGACCGCAACCCGACGCACTGGCTGAACGAACAGGGCATGCTCGGCAGCATGGAGAACATACACCTCGACTCGAAGATGAACTACTGGGTGAAGAGTTATGAGGACGGCTTCTACTACTTCAACCCCGTGACAAAGAACCTGCGCCACTTCCCCTTCGGCTACGGCCCGGAGGAGTTCTCCAAGGACTTCGGCGTGTCGGCCTATGCCGAGACGGACGAGGGCATGGTGCTCGTATCGACCTTCGGCGAACTGATGTGCATCGACGGCGAGAAGGGCAAGGTGCTGTGGAAAGACCCGTATGTGAAGAATGCGCTGAACGCCTACAACGACTACTGGGTGACTGTGGACAAGCAGCAGAACCTCTGGGTGATCACGCACTCCGTGGGTACCTACATCTATGTGAAGAAGGAGAAGCGCTGGTACACGTCGCTGACGGAACTGATGCGGGCGCAGGGCTATGAGAACGTGCCAGAGAACGTGCTCGTCTGGGAGGTGCGCTACGACGCGAAGGGCTTTCTGTGGGTGGCGACAGACCACCAGGGCGTGTTCGTGCTCGACGAGGAGAACCGCCAGTGGCGACAGTTCCTGAGCATCAAGGGCGACGAGACCTCACTGCCCGACAACACCATCAAGCACCTGTACCTCGACCAACTGGGGCGCATGTGGCTGGCTACCTATAAGAACGGCGTGGCGATGTGCCTGGAGTCGATGACAAACTTCAAGAGCATGCCCATCGGCGATATCAACACCATCACGGAAGACAAGGAAGGCTACTACTGGATAGGCCGTAACGACGGCGGCATCATCAAGATGGACCCGAAGACGCTGGAGCCCGTGGAGACATTCACCAAGCAGAGTCTGGGCGTGCCCAGCGACATTATCGTGGGCAGTTATGCGGCCAAGGACGGTACCCTGTGGTTCGGCACCTACGAGGGCGGTATCCTGAAGTATAAGAACGGCAGTTGGACGAACCTGCGCACGACGGATCCAGGCAGTGCGCTGGTGACGAACAACATCTGGGGCATCACCGAAGACAAATGGGGCCACATCTGGGTAGGCGTGCTTGGCGGCGGTGCCGTGCGCATCGACAAGAACACAGGGCGGCAGCAGGCCTTCACGGCTGACAACTCCGAACTGAAGACCGTCTGGACGAACAGCATCTCGACAGGCTCGAACGACTGGATCGTACTGGGCAACTCGGAATACTATGCCCTGATCAACCCAGGGAACTTCAAGATCATCAACGGCACGTTCCCTGTAGACGACGACCGCAAGGCCATCACCGTCTCGACAGCCACCACGCAGGCCATCATCGACAGCCGCGGACTGCTCTGGCAGTGCTCGCCCTCAGGCGTGGTAATCTACGACCTGAAGACGAAGCAGAAGACGCTGCTCGACATGAAGTCGGGACTCTTCGGCTCGAACGCCGTCTCGGTGACGGAAGACACACGCCACTCGATGTGGGTGGCCACGGACCACGGCGTGTCGAACATCACCCCCCTGAAGCAGGACGACGGCACATGGACCTTCACCATCCGCAACTTCAACAGCCGCGACGGCCTGCAGCCTGGCCCGTTCAACCAGCGCGCCATCTTCTGTTCACGGACAGGCGAACTGCTCATAGGCGGTCAGGACGGACTCGACATCATCAGCACCCTGAAACTGGGCGACGGCAACTCGAAGGAGCGACCTGTGTTCAGCGGACTGGTGCTCTTCGACCAGGAAGTGGAGGTAGGCCAGGAGTACGACGGGCGCGTCATCCTGGAGCAGGCCCTCGACATGCAGCGCAGCATCCGGCTGAAATACGGGCAGAACCAGTTCACCATCCACATGGCCTCAGACAACGGCGGCATCAACAATGCCACGCGCTTCGTCTATCAACTGGAAGGCTTCAACGACAAGTGGATCAAGACATCGTCGAACAACCCCGACATCACCTATATGTCGCTGCCTCCAGGCAGTTACACCCTCTGTGTGAGGATGCTGAAGGACGACGGTACGATGGGCGAGGTGGAGAGCCGCCTAGAGATTACCATCGACGCCCCGTGGTACCGCTCATGGTGGGCCATCGCCTGCTACATCCTGCTGTTCGTGGGTGTGCTCTTCCTCCGCGATCCCCTGCTGCGCTGGATGGAAAGGCAGAAATACCATCGTGCCCGTCGACAGGAGGAACAGACAGGCGAAGAGACGCCCCAAGAGGACGTTGTCGAGGAGGCTGTGATGATGGAGGATGATGAAAGGTGAAAAGTAGAAAACAAAACCAACGATTTATGAAAAGATTATTAGGCTTAACCCTGTTGTTAACGTGCCTGTGGGCTCATGCAGAGACCACCATCCCCGACATGAAGTTCAAGCGTCTGGACACGCGTGACGGACTGTCGAACTCGACGATCAACTGCATCTACCAGGACTCGAAAGGATATGTATGGATAGGCACCTCATACGGTCTGAACCGCTACGACGGCTACCGGTTCCGCACCTATTACTCAGACCCCAATGACACCACGACCCTGCGCAACAACTACGTAGACCAGATCTTCGAAGACGCCATGGGACGGCTCTGGCTGCGCCAGGGCATGAACTACTCGCTGTTCGACCCAGCCACCGAGCGCACGGAGCGGAACCCGTCCAGGCAACTCAAGGCCTACGGAGTTATCGGCAACATCGACCGTTTCTACATCGACTCGCAAAGAAACATCTGGGTGAAGACCTACGACGAGGGCCTCTACTGCAACGTGCCTGGCAGGCGGAAGCACACGCTGACCAAATACGGCTACGAGGAAGGGATGCTGCCCAAGGAATTCTATTTCTCGTCGATGGCCGACTACAACGGCATGCTGCTCGTGACATCCAGCAACGGAGAACTCATCGGGGTGGATCCCGCTACGGGCAAGGTGAAATGGAAGGACAGATACATGGCCGAACATGGCGGCAGGAACGATGATGCCTATAACCTCATCGTCGACCATGACGGCAACTACTGGGTGATGACCAACATGCGCACCTTCGTCTACGACCAGGCTGCCAAGCAGTGGTTCCCCTCTGTGAACACCTTCTTCGAGGCCCACGGTCTCCCCACGCTGCCAGAACCCATACAGATATGGGACGTGATGGCCGACAAGCGCGGCTGGATATGGATAGCCACCGACCATGAGGGACTCTTCGTGGTCAACCCCAAGAGCAAGGAGGTGAAACAGTTCAAGAACAACAAGTTCGACCAGACCTCGCTGAGCGACAACACCGTGAGGCACCTGATGGCTGACCGCGGCGGCAACGTGTGGATCTCGGGCTATCGCAACGGCCTGAACCAGTATATCGAGACCCTCTCCGGATTCCGCACCCTGGAACTGGGCGACATCAACACCACCACGGAGGACGCCCAGGGCAACTACTGGTTCGGTACCGACAACCGCGGTATCATCAAATACATGCCCAAGACGGGAGAGACGGAGGTCTACGACAAGGCACGCAGCGGCTTTGCCTCAGACATCATGGTGGCCTGTCATGGCGCGAGCGACGGCTCCGTGTGGTTCGGCACCTACAACGGCGGTCTGATCCAGATTGGCAGTAATGGCCATATCAACAACTACCTCGCCTCGAACGCCGAGGGCGGGCTGCTGAACAATAATGTGTGGTCGGTGACGGAAGACAAGTGGGGCGACATCTGGATCGGTACCCTTGGCAGCGGCGTGCAGAAACTGCAGATGAAGACCGGAAAATTCCTGACCTGGAACTCATACAACAAGAAACTCTCCGAGAACTTCATCACCTCAGCGGGGTGGATCAAGAAAGGCTGGCTGATCGTGGGCCATTCGAACTTCTATTCGCTCATCAATCCCGTCAGCGGGAAGGTGATGAACTTCACCATCCCCACACCATCAGGGCAGGCCGCTCCGATGGCCACCACCGTCTGTGTGGTGGAAGACAGCCGCGAACTGATCTGGCAAGGCTCTACGGCAGGCTGCTGCATCTATGACAGGAAGACAGGCCGGCAGACGCTGCTCGACATGAACTCCGGACTCTTCGGCTCGAGTGTCGTAGGCATCGCCGAAGACAAACTCCACACGATGTGGGTGGTGACAGAACACGGCATCTCGAACGTCATTCCCAAGCAGGAGGAGAATGGCGAGTGGACGTTCCTCGTGCGCAGTTTCAGCAGCAAGGACGGTCTGCAGCAAGGTCCCTACAACCAGCGTTCCATCACCTGTACCCACGACGGTCTGATCCTGGTGGGCGGTCTTGGCGGTGTGGATGTCATCGACCCCAAACAGGTGACAAACGTGGGCAATAAGGAGCGCCCCATGTTCAGCGGACTGAAACTCTTTGGCCAGCAGATCAGCGTAGGAAAGGAATACGACGGCCACGTCATTCTCGACGAGGCCCTCGACATCAGCCGCGAACTCACCCTGCGCCATGACGAGAACCAGTTCACCATCCAACTCGCCACCAACAAGGGTGAGATGCGCAATCCCTCGCGCTTCATCTACCAGTTAGAGGGCTTCAGCGACAAATGGATGAAGACGGAGGAGAACGACCCCAACATCACCTATATGTCGCTGCACCACGGCGATTATGTGCTGCATGTGCGCATGCTCAACGACGACGGCACGATGGGCGAGGAAGAGGCGACCCTCCAGATCACCATCACCCCACCCCTGCTCAGGAACCGCTGGCTCATGCTGCTATTCCTCGCTTGTGTAGCGGGCGGCATCTGGTACTGGCGCAAGCGCTTCATGAAGAAGCAGGAGGAGCGTGCAGAACTGGAACGTCTGCGCTGGGAGACAGAGAAGAAACACTGGATGAGCGAGATGCTCAAACAGATGAGAGAAGAAAGTCAACGGGCAGGCGGACTGACGGAGGGAGATGTTGAAACGCCTTCGCAGCACGCCGCTGACGCCAAGGAGATAATAGACCTCGTGTCGCTTTTCCGCCAGGAGTGCGAGCAGTTCGTCGCCCCCAAGGGCAAGACCATCCGCCTGTCGTTCTTCCCCATCGCCGATACACTGCCCATCTACGGTTCCCGCCTGCAGATGCGGGAGATGCTTGAGATATTGTTATCCAACTCAGCCAACTTCTCACCCAAGGGCAGCAAGGTCAAGGTGTTTGCCGAACAGCAGGGTGACAAGGCCGTGATCCGTGTGGCTGACAACGGTGTCGGCATACCTACGGAGGTGATGCCTCATCTCTTCGAGCAGATCATCGGCGACGAGGACAGTCCGAACCTGCACGCCGTCTTCGATATCGTCTTGTCGCATCATGGCACCATCCGTGCTGACGAGAATAAAGGCGGCGGCACGGTATTCATCATCGAAATCCCTCTGGCGAAGAGCGATGAGCAAGTGGAAGAGGCTGTGATCATGGATGAGTGAAAAGGTGAATATTATATAAGTAAAAACTATAACTATTGTAATTTGTATGAAGAAAATCTTTGTATTAGTATCTGGTCTGCTCACGGCAATGACGTCGCTGGCAGCAGACGTGCAGACCAGTGAAAACCAAGTGACCATCCGTCCTGACGGCGGACAGGCGAAGGTGATTCGCCTGGAAGTGATGAACGACAACATCATCCGTGTGCGCGCCACGTCGCAGGATGCCCTTCCGCAGAAGCCTGCCTCGCTGATGATTGTACCACAGACGACTCCTGCCAAGGGTAGTTATTCTGTCAGTGACGAGGGTGAGGCCATCGTCGTAAAGGCCAAGAACGTGAAGGCCGTCGTGAAGAAGGCTACAGGTGAGATCACCTTTTTCGACGCAGAAGGTAAGCAGTTGTTACAGGAGGCTAAGGACGGTAAGCAGTTCAAGGACTTCACCGTGCCAGAGCGCGAATATGGCCTGAAAGGTGGTCCTGCCATCACAGAGGAGATGAAGCACGGCCTCACCTGGCAGATGAAGTTCGACTCGCCAGACGACGAGGCTTTCTACGGTCTCGGACAGCATCAGAGTGAGGAGTTCAACATGAAGGGCAAGAACGAGGACCTCTTCCAGTATAACACGAAGGTCTCCATCCCCTTTGTACTTTCCAACAAGAACTATGGTCTGCTGTGGGACTCCTATTCCTACTGCCGCTTCGGCAATCCCAACGACTACCTGCAGTTGAACCGTGCTTTCAAACTCTACGACAAGCAGGGTAAGGAAGGCCATCTCACAGGTACATATATTGATAAGGACGGCAAGAAACTCGTGCGCGACGAGGACTCCATCTATTATGAATATGGCTTCCCCGCCACCTCAGAGATTGCCGTCAAGACAGATAACGGCGGCATCAAGAACTTCCCGAAAGGCTTCAACCTCCAGGGAGCCAACGTGGTCTATGAGGGTTTCATCGAGCCCGAGTGCTGTGGTAAATGCAAGGGCAAGAAGCAACTTTACCAGTTCATTCTCTACTACTCTGGCTATGTGAAGGTCTATATCGACGGTCAGGAAGTGGTGCCTGAGCGCTGGCGCACAGCCTGGAACCCCAATGCCTATAAGTTCGCTACCGAACTCCAGAAGGGCAAGAAGGCCCAGTTGCGCATCGAGTGGCAGCCTGATGGTGGTGAGGCCTATTGTGGTCTGCGTGTGGCTGAGCCCCGCAGCGCTGAGGAGCGTGGACAACTCTCCATCTGGAGTGAGATGGCCAAGGACATGGACTTCTACTTCATCGCTGGCGAGAACCTCGACCAGGTCATCTCAGGCTATCGCACACTGACGGGCAAGGCCTCGCTCTATCCGAAGTGGGTGCTTGGCTTCTGGCAGAGCCGTGAGCGCTACAAGTCGCAGGCAGAAATCGAGGAGACGCTGGCTGAGTTCCGCAAGCGCCATATTCCAGTAGACAACATCGTTCAGGACTGGAACTATTGGAAACTCGACTCCTGGGGCAGCCATGTCTTTGAGGCAGAGCGCTATCCTAATCCGCAGGCTATGCTCGACAATGTCCACAAGATGCACGGACGTTTCATGATCTCCGTATGGCCGAAGTTCTACGATACGGTTGACAACTACAAGGAACTGGACAAGAACGGCTGGATGTACCATCAGGCCATCAAGGACGACATCCACGACTGGCTCGGTTTCCGCGGTTCGTTCTACGATGCCTACGACGAAGGTGCCCGCAAGATGTTCTGGCGCCAGATGGACGAGAACCTCTATAGTGGTTTGTCAATGACTAATGGTCAATGGTCAATGGTCAATGGTCAATATTCAACTGTCGACGCCTGGTGGATGGATGCCTCAGAGCCCAACGTGCGCGACTGTACTCCGATGTGGTATCGCAAGGCCCTCTCTGGACCTACTGCCCTCGGTACCTCGACGGAATACTTCAACGCCTACTCTACCGTCAATGCCGACGCCATCTACAATGGCCAGCGCAGCGTCTATAACGGCAAGATGAACGAGCCTCGTGTGTTCCTGCTCACCCGTAGCGGCTTCGCTGGCGAACAGCGTTTCTCAACGGCTACCTGGAGTGGTGACATCGGCACCCGCTGGGAGGATATGCGCGCCCAGATGACGGCAGGATTGAACTACTCAATGTCTGGCATCCCCTTCTGGGGTATGGACCAGGGTGGTTTCTGCGTGGAGAACCGTTATGTGGCTGCCCAGCAACTCTTCGACAAGACAGGTATCGAGAACGAGGACCTCAAGGAGTGGCGCGAACTGCAGACCCGTTGGAACCAGTTCGGCACCTTCATCCCCCTCTTCCGTGCCCATGGCCAGTGGCCGTTGCGCGAGATCTGGAACATCGCCCCTGACGAGCACCCCTGCTATAAGTCGTTCGTCTACTACGATAAACTGCGCTATCGCCTGATGCCTTATCTCTACTCAATGGCTGGTTGGGCACACTTCAACGACTACACCCTGATGCGTGCACTGGTGATGGACTTCAACGGCGACAAGAACGTGGAGAACATCGGCAACCAGTGGATGTTCGGCCCTGCGCTGATGGTTTGTCCTGTAGGCTACTACAAGGCCCGCAACCGCAACGTCTACTTCCCAGAGCAGTGCGGATGGTACAACCTCTATACAGGTGAGCATATCAACGGTGGCCAGAACCTCGTGGTCGATGCGCCTTACGAGTGCATCCCAGTCTTCGTGCGTGAGGGAGCCATCATCCCCTTCGGTCCAGAGATGGAGTGGAGCGACGAGAAGCCCGCAGAACTCATCAACCTCTATGTCTATGCTGGACAGAACGGCCGTTTCCGCCTCTATGAAGATGAGGGTACGAACTATAACTATGAGCGCGGCAAGTATGCCACCATCGACATCACCTACGACGATGCCGCCAAGACTGTCAGTTTCGGTGCTCGCAAGGGCAGTTTCAACGGTATGCTGAAGAACCGTCGTTTCAACGTCGTGCTCATCTCTCAGGATGCCCCCAAAGCCCTTAACCTCGACAACCCCGAGGGCATGATGGTACAATATAGCGGCAAGGCCGTCAGCGTGCAACTCTAACCACTCAGTGACGGCATAAGGATGAGACATCAGATAATCCTCGCCCTCACGGCAGTCATAGCCATGACGGGCATGAGTTCACAGGCCAGAGAGAGACAATGCTTCGACCATCATTGGCGGTTTCTGTTAGGCGACTCCGTCCAGATGGCGGATGCAGACTATAACGACTCCTGGTGGCGGCTGCTCGACGTGCCCCATGATTGGGCTATCGAGGGTGACTTCCACGTAGGAAACCCCAGCGGTGCTGGCGGTGGAGCCCTCCCTGGCGGCATTGGTTGGTACCGGAAATCGTTTACTGTTGACAAATCCGCTGTAAACTATTATCTCGAGTTCGACGGTGTCTACATGAATTCCACCGTCTACGTCAATGGCCAGAAGGTGGGCTTCCGTCCCTACGGCTATTCCTTACGTGCACGAAGGCAAGAACGTCGTGGCCGTGCGGGTGGACAACTCAGACCAGCCCAACTCCCGTTGGTACAGCGGCTGCGGCATCTACCGTCATGTATGGCTCACGAAAACTGCCAAGACCCACGTTGCCCACTGGGGCGTCAGTGCCAATGCCAAGGTGACCAAGGGTAAGGGAAAGGTAGACATTGACGTGACGCTCGAGCATCCCGCTGACGGGACCGTCCCTTTGGTGAGAAACACGCTTCTCGACCCGCAGGGAAGGGTTGTGGGACGATCCAAGGGCCTGACGTCGAGCATCTCTGTGAGCAAGCCCTTGCCATGGTCGTGCGAGCAGCCTCATGTCTATAAGGTCGTCACCGAAGTATGGCAGGACGGCCAGGTCGTTGATCGCTACGAGACCCCCACAGGTTTCCGCTCTTTCCGTTTCGACCCTCAGACAGGTTTCTGGCTCAATGGCAAGAACTTCAAGATCAACGGTGTCTGCGAGCACCACGACTTCGGCTGTCTGGGATCGGCCCTCAACGAAGACGCCCTGCACCGCAAACTCTCCAGACTGAAGGCCATGGGCGTGAACAGCATCCGCAGTTCGCATAATCCTCCCGCTCCAGAACTGTTGAACATGTGCGACACCATGGGACTCATCGTGATGGACGAGTCGTTCGACATGTGGCGACGCAAGAAGACACAGAACGACTATGCCCGTTTTTTCGAGGAGTGGCACGAGCGCGACCTCACAGATCTGGTGTTGCGCGACCGCAACCACCCCTGTATCCTCATGTGGAGCATTGGCAACGAGGTTCTCGAACAGTGGTCTTCTGCTGATGCCGACGAACTGACGCTCGAGCAGGCGAACCTCATCCTCAATGCCGGCCACGACGCCTCGACACTCGCCAAGGACGGTGAGGCACTGAGTCCGAACGCCCTGCTCACCATCCATCTGGCAAACATCGTCAAGCGCCATGATCCCGCAGGGCGCCCCGTCCTCGCTGGCTGTAACGAGCCAGACCCAGGCAACCACCTGTTCAAGAGCGGCGCTATCGACATCATCGGCTTCAACTATCACCACCAGTGGGTGAAGGATGTGCCACAGAAATTCCCTGGCAAGCCCTTTATCTTCTCAGAGAGTGTGTCGGCC
>ONPM01000119.1 GCA_900319715.1 uncultured Prevotella sp. | reverse complement strand
CGCCTCGTCGTCTGGGCGGTCTATGTTTCTGCTTCTGGTTTTCGGCAGATGCTTTTTCTTTCTGAGCCAGGCGGCCTTGCGGGCCTCATAGTCCTCGTGGTGCTTCTCCAGAAATCCGTCAGCCATATCTATTGGTTTTTGAATCGGGCATAGATCACCTTCACGTCGATGGGGGTATTAGCACCGCCTACCAGTTTGGTGCTCACGAGTCCCATCTGGTTGTCGATGACGGATTCGGTCTTGTTGGCATCTGTGTATGTCATGGAGATAGGTACCAGCAGCACCTTGTTCCAGTTGGGGTGCTTTTCCAGCCAGTTGGCATCTGACGCCAACCCTTTCTTCTTGTTCTCGCTCAGCAGGGTGATGAGGTTGCCGATATTCGAGAAGGTGTAACTGTTGGTGCCCGCCAGAGTGGCCATGAAGGCACTCTTGAAGTCGTAGGTCTTCTCCTTCTCGAAGAAGGTCTTCAGGCTGTCCGTAGGCATCATCATAATGTTCGAGGGCGCACTGAAGAGGTATCGGCTGGCCTTGACACCGCTGTTCTGACGCTGGAAGGTCATGTTGACCGAGAGCAGCGAGTCGGCAGCGTGATCCTGGAATATCTCATCTACGGGCAAGGTCACCTCGGTGTAGATGCCTGCGGGCGCCTTCAGATAGGTGCAACTGTTGTCTTCTACCAGACTGGTCATCGCCTCTTTGTCGTTGGTCACCTGAATGGTCTGAAGCACCTCAGCCGTTGAGGAGGTAGCCAGAAACGATACGTATTGCTTGTCTTGGCTCTGATAGTGGAAGTATATGCGCATTTCAATCATCCCGAACTTGGCCATCAGCCCTAAGCCGTCAGCCACTTCGAAGAAGAAGCCCGGACAGACATGGTTGGTGAATGCGTAGGAGTTCTTGAAGTACTCGGGGTGATCGTAATACTTACGGAGGAGATAGGAGCCGTAGTTGTTGTATTTCACACCGTCTCGGTCCGTATATTCCTCAGAGAATGAGATACGTGCCATGTCCGAATAGCCCGTGAGTTTCCGGATGCTGTCCGAATAGGTCAAGTTGCTCAGACTGAAGAGGAGATTCTCCCTGAGGCCGTCTTCACGGATAAATCCTTCTTTCCTGGGGTCGTAGTTGGAGTAATAGGTCTTCGACTCGCTCATGGGCTTGCTGAGTTCGAGGATATTCATCTTCAGCGATGCGAGGGAGTCGCCGTAACTGGCACTCTTGTCGAAGACCATCCAGATCTCACACGAGTCGGCCACGATGTTACCGTCGTCGTCTTTGGAGAGTATCTGATTCTTGCCCGGCAACTTAAGACCCTCCTGGATGTTGAACTGCGCCATGAATTCGGTCTTGATATGGGCGCCGGTCTCAGGGTCTTTCACTTGGCCGAAGTAGATATCGAAATTGCGGGCGAAGACAGAGTCTGCAAGCACAGAACGGGTATGTGCCTGGTAGATGCCTGTGCTTACATTCAGTTTGTCTGATTCGTTGGTCAGCGATGATCCCAAGGTGTCTGTATCTGTACTGCAAGACATTAACGCCATTGCGGAGACTGCAATCGCTGTAAGAAAATGGTGTTTCATGTTGATGTTCTGTCTGTTATCGTTGCCCTCAGTTTATTCTTCTGCAGGGAAGAGTGACTCATAGAAGTCTTCACAGGCTTCTGCAACGTTCTCTGTATAACCGAGGAAGGGTATGTTCTTTTCTTTGGTATAAGCCAGCAGTTCCTCGTTGACAAGGCTGTCTGACTGTACGATGCCATCACTGTAGTCGATGGCCAGTTTGCCCAGTTCGATGAAGTCAAAGTCGTCCTTATAGCCTTTCAGGATGTCGGCTGTGGTCTCACGGAACTCAAGACACTGCTTGAAGTTCTCACCGAGTGTCTTGTCCAGATTCTGCGTGAAGAGCGATGTGACCACTTTCGCGTCAGCAAACGACGGTTCGTCGTGATAGGCGGTTTTCACATAGAGAGGTACGACCGCACTCATCCAGCCTTGGCAGTGGATGACGTCTGGCACCCAACGGAGTTTTTTCACCGTTTCCAGGACACCACGGGCGAAGAAGATGGCTCGCTCACCATTGTCAGGATAGTCCTCTCCCTGCTCATCTTTCTCCATCAGACGCTTGCCGAAGTAATCGTCATTGTCGATGAAATACACCTGCACCTTCGCAGATTGTATCGATGCGACTTTGATGATCAGCGGATGGTCTGTATCGTTGATGATCAGATTCATGCCCGACAAGCGAATCACTTCATGTAACTGTCCGCGACGCTCATTGATGGTACCCCATTTCGGCATGAATGTACGTATCTCGTGGTTAAGTTCCTGAATGGTCTGGGGCAGAACCCTACCCATGACCGACAAGGCATTGTCGGGAACATAAGGAGAAATCTCCTGATTGATGAATAATATCTTCTTTTTTGCCATCTTTGATGATTTTACCTTGCAAAGGTACGAAAAAAAACTGGTATTTCTGACATTCTGTGTGTCTTTTTAGCAAAAAGTGACACTTTTCGGGTCTTTTTTTTGTTATTTTTGGCTTTTTTACCCCTTTATGGGTAAATTATATGCCATCAGCGGAAATGTTAAAAAGATGTCTACATTATAAAAAATATTGAAAATATGACGCAAATTGTTGCATAATAAAAAAATAATTATTATATTTGCACATTAATCAACGAATCTGTGTATTAAAATGGCAAAGTACAACATTTCTGAAAAAAAGGAAAAAGTGGCCGCTTACAGAACCCTTGTAAGCCCCAAGTTGATGGACGAGATGCAGGAGAAGATTTTGAACATTATTGTCATGCAGAAGAAGTATCGCGACAAGGATTATTCTGCTAAGAAATTAGCGGAAGAATTAGGAACAAATACCCGCTATATTTCTGCCATCGTTAATGTTCGTTTCCACATGAACTACACGTCCTTCGTTAACAAGTATCGTATTGAGGAAGCCATGACCATTCTCGTAGACAAGCGCTATCAGGATCTTCGTATGGAGGAGGTCAGCGATATGGTCGGATTCTCCAACCGCCAGTCTTTTTACGCCTCGTTCTACAGGATGATAGGCATCACCCCAAGAGAGTATCGCCTGATGCACCTGAAGCAGCATCCTGACATGAAGGTCACCAAGAAAGCCAAGGCCAAGCCAAAGACAAAGGCAAAGGCTAAGACAACTGCCAAGGCAAAGACAACAGCAAGGACTCGGTCTAAGGCTACGACTAAGACAAAGACAGAGTCTGAGGCATGAGGCAGGTAGTGGAAGCCACCGATTTCAACTATCGGGATGAGCGGTTTGCCGACCTGCAACTGCTAAGATACCAACTGACGGGTTTTGAAAACCTTACCCCTAAGCAGAAAGAACTGGTTTATTATCTTTCGAAAGCCACGCTCTACGGCAGGGATATCACATTCGATCAGTTTGGGAAGTACAACCTCAGGATTCGCAAGATGATGGAGGTTGTTTTTACGGACCGGAATGTCAGTCACGATACGGACGAGTTCCGGGCTTTGGAGGTTTACCTGAAACGTATCTGGTTTTCCAACGGCATCTATCATCACTACGGCAGTGAGAAGATGATGCCGGGCTTTTCCGAAGACTATCTCCGTCAACAACTTCAGAAAGTAGACGCCTGCCGGTTGCCTCTCAGGCCAGGGGAGACACTCGATGGACTGTGTGATGAACTCTTCCCCGTGATGTTCGATCCTCAGGTTCTCCCCAAGCGGGTGAACAAGGCTGACGGTGCCGACCTGATACAGACCTCTGCCTGTCATTTCTACGAGGGCGTCAGCCAGGCTGAGGCAGAGGCCTTCTATGACCGGATGAAGAAGCATGAGCCGACGGATACCCCGCCTTCATTTGGCTTGAACTCCACATTGGTCAAGGAAGACGGAGAGGTCAGGGAGGTCTTCTGGTCTGCCAACGGCCGTTATGCCAATGCCATCCGTCACATTGTCTATTGGCTTCGTAAGGCGGCCGGTGTGGCAGAAAACGAACAGCAGCGGAAGGTTATCGAACTGTTGATAAGTTACTATGAGTCAGGTGACTTACAGACTTTCAATCAATATTGTATTGAATGGCTGCAGGAACATGATTCGGCCATCGATTTCATCAACGGCTTCATCGAAGTCTATGGAGATCCACTCGGCCTGAAAGGTTCTTGGGAAGGGCTGGTGGAGTATATCGATGAGTCAGCCACCCAGCGCACCCGTACCATTAGCAGCAACGCCCAGTGGTTTGAGGATCACTCACCCGTCGATCCGAGATTCAGGAAACCGGTGGTCAAGGGTGTCTCTGCCAATGTGATCTGCGCAGCCATGCTGGGCGGCGACGAGTATCCCTCTACGGCCATCGGCATCAACCTCCCCAACGCCGACTGGATCCGGGCTGAATATGGTTCCAAGAGCATCACCATCAGCAATATCACCGATGCCTATAACAAGGCTGCCCACGGCAATGGGTTCAGGGAGGAGTTTGTCATCGATCAGGCGGCATTAGACCTTATTAATAAATATGGTGATGTCTGTGACAACCTGCACACCGATCTCCACGAGTGTCTGGGACATGGCAGCGGCAGGCTGTTGCCTGGTGTCGATCCGGATGCGTTGAAAGCCTACGGCAATACGATAGAGGAGGCGAGGGCAGACCTCTTCGGACTCTATTACATTGCCGATCCCAAACTGGTGGAGTTGGGACTGACGCCAGACTTGGATGCATTTAAGTCGCAATACTATACCTATATGATGAATGGCCTGATGACCCAACTCATCCGCATCACGCCAGGCAACCAGATCGAAGAGGCCCACATGCGTAACAGGGCTTTGATCGCCCATTGGTGTCTGGAGAATGGCGATGCCGTCAGGATGGTGCAGCGTGACGGGAAGACCTATGTGGAGATTGTCGATTATGACGGACTCCGTCAACTCTTTGCCCGTCTGCTGGCCGAGGTACAGCGTATCAAGAGCGAGGGTGACTTCGAGGCGGCACGCCTCTTGGTGGAGCGTTATGCCGTTCAAGTCGATGCTGCCTTGCATCAGGAGGTCCTGGAGCGCTATGGCCGTCTGAACCTCGCACCCTACAAGGGATTCATCAACCCCATGATGCTGCCGGTCTACGATCAGAACGGTCAGATGGCTGACGTACAGTTGTATTATGGTGAGAGTTATGCGCACCAGATGCTGAGATACAGCACCGAATACGGCACCTTGATTTGAAGGCGGATGGATCAGGAAATCAACAACCAGGTAAAGGCCATCAAACAGTCGTTCCGCCAGATGATGGATGGGGCGGTGTCGCAGTCGATGCGTGAGAAGGGACTGGACTATCATCTGAACTGGGGTGCCACCCTGCCACGACTGCGCGAAAAGGCCGATGAAATCGGTAAGAACTATGCCCTCGCCATCGCCCTGTGGAAGGAGAACGTGCGGGAGTGCAAGATCCTGGCCACGATGGTCATGCCGCCTGAGGAGGTGCTGCCCGAGGTCATCGACATCTGGATGGAGCAGACGCCGACATCTGAGATTGCCGAACAGGCGGCCTTCAACCTGTATCAATACCTGCCTTATGCCCCCGAGAAAGCCTATACCTGGATCGCTTCTGACCAGGAACTCTACCAACTCTGCGGCTTCCATATCCTCTCACGCCTCTTCATGAACGGACAGGAACCCAACGAGCGGGGCATCAACGAGTTCGTCGATCAGGCCCTGGCGGCCTTGCAGGGTGAGAGCATGATCGTCAGAAAGGCGGCCATGATGAGCATGCAACGCTTTGCAGACCTCGGTTTGGTGTATCATCGGCTGGCTAAAAGCGCAATAAAAACGATTAATTTAGATTTTTTATAAATAAAGTATCTTCTGTCTCTTTGAAAATGTGTACCTTTGTGCGGTTTTCAAGGAATCGACTGTTTTACTATGTCCATATTGAGCAAGCAAAGTGTCATCAACGCTGTAGAGCGCATCTTGGATAATTATCTTGAGATGAACAATCATCGCAAGACCTTGGAGCGTTACACTATTTTGCGGGCTATCTATAGTATCAGCGGCCATTTCACGTTGGAGGAACTGAATGATAAACTCCAGAATGAAATGAATTTCCACGTGAGCAGGGCCACGATGTATAATACCTTGAATTTGTTTATGGAACTGCGCCTGGTGATTCGTCACCGTTTTCAGGGTACGACGAAGTACGAGGCCTGTTACGATAACACCAGCCACTGTCATCAGATCTGCACGATGTGTGGCAGGGTCGACGAGGTGAAGTCGCCTGAGATCAGTATGGCGGTGGAGAATATGCGGACAAAGCGGTTCCGTAAGGACGGCTTCACGCTCTATGTGTATGGGGTCTGCAGCAGTTGCCAGGCCAAGATTACGAAGCGGAGAAAACAGAATGGAATCAATAAAACTAAACAATAAATTATGAACAAAGGAAAAGTTGATGTCCTGTTGGGTTTGCAATGGGGCGACGAGGGAAAAGGTAAGGTGGTCGACGTGTTGACCCCGAAGTACGATGTGGTGGCCCGATTCCAGGGTGGTCCTAATGCCGGCCATACGTTGGAGTTTGAGGGCCAGAAGTATGTCTTGCGCTCGATTCCATCGGGTATCTTCCAGGGTGGTAAGGTGAACATCATCGGCAATGGCGTGGTGCTCGCTCCGGATCTCTTCATGGACGAGGCGAAGGCGCTCGAGGCCAGCGGCCACGACCTGCACTCGCGGCTACATATCTCTAAGAAGGCTCATCTCATCATGCCGACGCATCGGGTGCTCGATGCGGCCTACGAGGCTCAGAAGGGTAAGAACAAGGTGGGCACCACCGGCAAGGGTATTGGTCCGACTTATACCGATAAAATCAGCCGTAATGGTCTGCGTGTGGGTGATATCCTCGAGAACTTCCCCGAGAAGTACGCCAAGGCCAAGGCCCGTCATGAGGCCATCCTGAAGTCGCTCAACTTCGAGTACGACATCACCGAGGTGGAGAAGAAGTGGATGGAGGGTATCGAGTATCTCCGTCAGTTCCCCATCGTGGACTCTGAGCATGAGATCAACAATATCCTCAAGAGTGGCAAGAGCGTGCTCTGCGAGGGTGCCCAGGGTACGATGCTTGACATAGACTTCGGCAGTTATCCTTTCGTCACCTCTTCCAACACTATCTGTGCCGGTGCCTGCACGGGCCTGGGCATCGGACCGAACAAGATCGGCGATGTCTATGGCATCATGAAGGCCTACTGCACCCGTGTCGGCGCAGGACCTTTCCCCACGGAATTGTTCGATGAAACGGGCAAGA
>ONPM01000063.1 GCA_900319715.1 uncultured Prevotella sp. | reverse complement strand
TTTGAGGATTTTAAGAGGAAAATTTGGTGGTTTCGAGATTATTGCCTATCTTTGCAATATGAAAACGAAGAACCTATACATGAATATTGAAGAATTATGAACAAATATTTTAGAAGTATGAAGAAAATCGTAATGATGATGGCGGCACTGCTGATGCTCAGCACGGTAGACGCTGATGCTCAGGGATTTCTGAAGAAGCTGAAGCAGAAGGCTCAGCAGGCTGTTAGTGGTGTTAACAGCAATGATGAGAGTGAAGAGGCTGAAGAGAGCAATGATGCAGACGAAGGCGAAGCCCCCGACCCCTCAAAGATGTCCATAGCTCAGGGCAGCGACATCGTGCCCAAGCGTAAGACGTCGACTATTGTCTGGGACGGAACCATTACGCCCAGTTCGGCTTCGACGGCCTCGGCTCTGATGAAGGAACTACCAGCATTGCCTTCTGCAGAGAAGATGGCTCGCAGCACCATGGAAGAGCGTGATGCCTATACCCAGAAGATTGCAGCTGTGATAACCCGTGCAGAACAGTTGCAGGAAAACGAAAAGGAGTGCTCTGATGCTGAGATGGAAGCCCTGCGACAGAAGTGGGAGGATAAGATTCAGGACATGTTCGGACTGACGAAGGAGGAAATGGATATCCTGAACGACGAGAATGCCCCAGAATCGAAGAAGCAGCCCATACAGGACAAAGTGATGGTCAAGATTTTGGGTGCCGAGGGTGCCGATCGTGCCGAGATGGAGCGCTTCGAGAAGATGAGCGAGAAGGAGCAGGAGGCATATATCAAGGCACATCCCGAATTCACACAGAAGATGATGAAGATGGCTCAGAATGCCGGTAACTTCAGCAAGCAGATGAACCAAATGACAGCCGCTCTTAGTGGTTATGAAGCCAAAATAGGTAAGTTGGCGCAGGATTATGCGAAGTTCCTGGAGCGTGAAGATAACCACAGCTATGCAGGTATTGCGAAGAAGTACAATGGTAAACTGAAGAAGCTGTACGACCAGATTTGCGGTACGGATGACGCTGGGCAGATTGATGCCTTCTATGCAGAGGCTGACGAACTGTTGTATAACTATCGTTTGGAGGCTGCCAAAGAGTATCGCGCATCGTTGCAGCGTCAGATTACTGAGGCGAAAAAGTTTGCTGCTGAGTATGCCCGTCTGTCGAAAGAAGTTGTCGACAGCGGCGACCTGCCCGAATGTGCCATTGGCCGTGCCGACCTGAATGCTGTCATCATGGTGGGTAATATTTTGGACGAAGCGTATAAGGAACTGCCTGAACTAGAGGCTTCTCCCGTCTGCAAGGAGACCATCTATGAGTTGCCTAAAGGCTGGGAGTTTGGATTCTGGGAGTGCAGAGGCTTTATCGGTGGCGTGGATGACTTCAAGACGCCAGGTGTCCAGTGGCCGCTATTGGCACAGTCTGAAGAAGGCTATGCTGTTGTGGAAAACGGCAAGTTCCGCAAGATTAGCGAGAACGAACTGAATACCATCAATAAGAAGGCCGACGCCCGCCAAAAGAAGGGTGCCAATCTGGGCAAGAACCCTCCCTACGGCGTCTATAAGAGTCGCAGTGGAAAACGTACCGTTGAGTATAGTAAGACAGGTGAGATTATCATCGACGGTATGACCACCTATATTCCCAGTGCCTTTACGGCTAAGCCTGATTGTCTGGATTGGATTATCTTTGACGGAGGCAAGATAGTGAAGTGTACTTATAAGTTCTAAATGACGCTTCTTCGAAAAGCCATCATGCTGTGCTTGCTGCTCGTCTGGGGCAGCGACACAGCATTTTCCATTAACTATCAAAAGGTGTTTGGCAGCGACTGGTCGCAAGCGGAGCAGTTCGTAAGGGAGCATTGTGCAGAATGGAAGCCGATATTTGAAGAGTTCGAAGTGGATGCTGACATCGCCACAGCGATTGTCTTTCCAGAACTTATTCGCTATTGTCGTTGGCAAGATGCCATTGAGACAGCTGCCGTTAATGGACTTTACATCTCTGGGGGCAAAGAGAAGGCGAATTTCTCCATAGGCCGTTTTCAGATGAAGCCATCGTTTGCCGAAGAAATCGACGAGGAATGGAATAAGTCTAAGCTGTCTCTTGAGTTCAATTTCCTCTTCGACACACGTGATACTTCTGATGCCCGCAGGAATCGCCTGAAGCGTTTAGACACTCTCGAAGGACAATGCCGCTATCTCGCCATCTTTATCCGGTTGATGTATCTGCGTCATCCCCATTTACAGACACTTTCCAAAGAACAGCAGATCCGTTTCCTTGCAACTGCCTATAACCGTGACCATACCGTTTCATGGGAGCAAAACCTCAAGATGCAAAAACAGCGCAATTTCCACACGGACATGATTAAGACCCGTTCCACAAAGACCTATTGCTATTGTGATATTTCTGTCGCTTATTCTCAGAGATGACTGCCGATTTGTGGGGTATGGGCCGATAGCGATGTAAGGAGGCGGTTCAGACCACCCCTAACCCCTCCTAACTCAGGAGGGGAAGGAGGGGCGTTTCGCTCAAAATGTGCTAAATTTGCACCCAAGAGATAAAAAACGTATTTCAAGAAGAAAAATCAACCATTTTGTTGAATGTTCGGTTTTTCTAAAAGAATATTCCATATGCGAACTTAACAACATTAAGAGAACAAACGAACGCATTTCAAGAAAATAGGAACAGCGAAAATCTGAGATAAATGACGAATTTTGCACATCGAAAAGAAAAAAAGGACAGCATGGAAATACAAAATCTCAAACCAAGGAGTGGTTCTGACACCCTACGCTTGGGCGACAGCGACGAACTTGTGGTCATGGAGAACTTCGGTTCGCTGCCACAAAGTGAAATTCGTCTTGAAAACCATGGGCTTGTCGTCATCTGTACTAAAGGCATAGCGCAGTTTGACTACGACGGACAGCAGATACAACTTCATAAAAATGACCTGTACCTGTACATGGCGCATAGCGTGGTCACAAATTTCATGTCATCACCGGATTTCAATTGCCGACAGATCTGGTTTTCTCGCAGCGAATTATGGAACATCAACATGTATGGTGAAGTCAGCTTGGCAGACCTGCCATACCTCAAGCAACATCCAACAGTGCATCTGACCGATGATGACATGACCTTGCTTGATGAATATTTCCAGTTGTTATGCCGCAGGATGAGAGACCAAAGTCCCATGTTGTATTCCGACATCGTAAGATCACTCGTCAGTACGATGATGCTGGAAATGCTCTGCATGATGCGGAGGCAGGACTCGGAAAATGCAGGCACGGGCAGTTTATACCGCCAGCGGCTGGCAGACAAGTTCATGCGTCTGGTGGAAGAAAGTGACGGCCGCATACGCAGGGTGGATGATTTCGCCAATCAACTGAACATCACGCCGAAATACCTTTCGACACTGCTCAAGGAGACGATGAGCCGTCGGCCAAGCGAAATGATAAAGCTCTTTACGCTCAAGGCCATTGAGCGCCGGCTACGCTTTACCGACATGACGATGCAAGAGATAGCCAACGACCTGAATTTCCCCAATGCCTCATTCTTTGGCAAGTATGTAAAAGAGCACTTAGGCATGACGCCGCTGGAGTATCGGAGGAAGTACCATAAGTAAAGGTGAAAAGGTGAAAAGGTAAAAAGGTAAAAAACAACAACGATTATACGGATTTAACGGATGAAAAAGATTGTAATGATATTGATGGCTGCGATGATGTGCAGCACGATGAACGCACAGGAGAGTGACAGCACGGCTGTCGTACAGAAGAAAGACAGCACGGCTGTGAGTAACACCCGAAAGAAGGTCGGCGTCGTATTGAGCGGCGGCGGCGCGAAGGGTATGGCACATATCGGTGTGCTGAAGGTGTTGGAGAAGGCGGGCATTCCCGTGGATATCGTCACTGGCACGTCGATGGGTAGCATCATCGGTGGTCTGTATGCCATCGGCTACAACTCCCACTCGCTCGACTCGATGGTGAGGGTGCAGGACTGGGGCTACGTGATCACCGACAAGGAGGACCTGCGCAACCAAAGCCTTACCGACTGGCAGAAGCAGAACACCTACTTCTTCTCGACGGGCATCACCATCGGTAAGAAGGATATGAACGCCGGCGGTATCATCAGGGGTAAGAACCTGGCCGAACTGTTCACCCAGCTCTGCGTGGGATACACCGATTCGCTCGACTTCACACGCGACCTGCCCATCCCCTTTGCCTGCGCAGCGACGGACATCATCACCAACGATGAGGTGGACTTCCACAGCGGACGCCTGCCGCAGGCCATGCGCGCCTCGATGGCCATCCCAGCCGCCTTCTCGCCCGTCAGACTCGGCGACAAGGTGCTGGTGGACGGTGGTCTGAAGAACAACTATCCCGCAGACCTCGCCCGAGAGATGGGTGCCGACATCATCATCGGCGTAACCGTGCAGGGCGCACCGAAGACAGCCGAGGACATGGGTGGTGCGATGAGCATCATCAGCCAGATTGTAGATGTGAACTGTAAGAACAAACTCGACGAGAACCTCGCCATCACCGACCTGCATCTGTCGGTAGATACAAAGGGTTACAACGCCGCCAGCTTCTCACTGGCCGCCATCGACACGCTGGTGCGCCGTGGTGAAGAGGAGGCCATGCGCCACTGGGACGAGATCGTCGCCCTGAAGCAGCGCATCGGCATCGACGATACGTTCCGTCCTGAAATCCTGCATCCGCTGCGCCCGAAGGTGATGACCGAGAAGCATCGCATCACAAGCATCTCGTTTGAGAATATGACACCGCAGGACGAGAAGTTCCTGCGCCAGAAGTTCCACTTGAACCGCATCGACAGCATTGACGCCAAACTGCAACAGGCGCTGACCACCTCGATGCGTATGGATCTGTTCTACCAGACGGCAGAGTGCCAGTTGGTGCCCGAAAAGCTCCCTGAGATCTCCAAACGTAAGATCCCCGGTATCTGGTACAAGGTGGATTCTCTTTGGAATAATGCCGACGGCGTGCGTGTGATCCTCTCGGCTGGCAACCGTAAGTCGGTAGAGTTCCATGCCGGATTCCGTTTCGACTCCGAGGAGTACGCTGCTGTGCAGTTAGGACTCGACATCCCCCTGAAGACCGCCATACCTGTGAATACGGAGTTCACCCTCAGACTGGGCAAGCGCATGATGGCCCGTGGTGAGCTCACGGCACACCCTCGCAGTTTCACCCGTCCGAAGCTGAACTTCACGTTCTACCGTAACGACATCGACGTCTATGTGGAGGGCGATCGCGACTGGAACATCCGTTACAACCAGTCGCAGGCCGAACTGACACCCATCAACTTCGACCTCCGTCATTTTAACCTGCAGTTAGGCGTGCGCTGGGATTATATGAACTACCGCAACAAGCTCGGTTCGGAAACAACGACCCAGGTGGAGCTCGAAAATGAGCATTTCTTCAGCTACCGTGCCCGTCTGAAATTCAACACCGAGGACAGCTGGAACTTCCCCACCCGTGGTGCAAGGTTCAATGCGGAGTATGCCTACCTGACGGATAACTTCGCCAAGCTCGACGGTCAGACAGGCATGAGCGACCTGAGTGCCAACTGGCGCATGTCGTTCACCATGGGCAACCGCTTCACCCTCCAGCCGATGATCTATGGCCGCCTGCTCTTCGGCGACGTGGTGCCACCCGTCTTCGGCAACACCATCGGCGGTGACTGGTTCGGACACTATATCGAGCAGCAGATGCCCTTCGCCGGCGTAGGCTATATGGAATATGTGGAGAAGCAGTTCGTGGCTGCCCAGCTGCAGGCCCAGGAGCGCATCGGCAGCAAAATCTATGTGCTGCTCCGCGTGGCCGCAGCCCAGAAGGCTCAAGAGCTGAAGGAACTCTTCGACTACCGCACCATGCTCGGTGTGCAGGGAGCTGTCTATTACAACACGATGTTCGGCCCTGCTGGTATCACCGTCGGCTACAGCAACCGCACGAAGTCGCCGCATTTCTATCTGAACCTCGGATATGAATTCTGACATCGGACAAACACGGACTTACACGGACATTCATAAATACCTAAATGATATGGACAAGGCAAAGACAAAAGCGAAAACAAAAATGATGGCTCGGACGGTGACGCTCGGGCTTCTGGTGCTTTTGCCACTGAGTGGCGAAGCACAGCGGTTGCTGACGCTCGACAGTTGTAGGGCGATGGCACTGAGGAACAACAAACAGATGAGCGTGGCGAAGTTGAAGCAGGAGGCAAGTGCCTACAAGCGGAAATCGGCACGAACGGAGTATCTGCCGAAGGTGAATGCCATGGGCACTTACCAATACCTGAGCAAGTCTCCAAGCCTGCTCAATGATGAGCAGAAGGACGCATTACCCCAGGTGGGCACAGCCGTCGGCACGAGCCTGAAACAGACGCTGGGCAATTGGGATTGCCGCCGGAGGCCCTCAACGGGATGAACAGCCAGGGTTTCGACAAACTTACGGCTGCACTGAATGGCATGGGCCAGGGACTGGTGGATGCACTCGACCTGAACCTGCATAACGTCTGGGCAGGTGCCATCACGCTGACGCAGCCCGTCTTCATGGGCGGTGCCATCGTGGCATCCAACAAGATGGCAGACATCAACGAGGAGATGGCAACAAACTCTTTGGAGATGAAGCGCCAGAGCACCTTATTCAATATTGACCATGCCTATTGGCAGGTGGTGTCGCTGCGGCATAAGCAGACACTGGCCGAGAGCTATGTGGCACTCGTGAAGAAGCTGAAGGGCGACGTACAGAAGATGATCGACCAGGGCGTGGCCACAAAGGGCGACGGACTGAGTGTCGGCGTCAGGGTGAACGAGGCCGAGATGGCACTGACGGAGGTTGTCGACGGTCTGGAACTGTCTAAGATGCTGCTCTGCCAGCTGATCGGACTGCCGGTGGATGAGAAAATAACACTGGCAGACGAAGAAAGTGAAGAGTTAAAAGTGAAAAGTGAACAATTTGCTGCCGCCATACCGGACGCGGCATTTGCGAACCGTCCTGAGCTGAAGGTGCTTCAGAACACGATAGACCTCAGTAAGCAGACGACAAACGTGCTGAAGGCAGGTTACCTGCCGCAGGTCTTGGTATCGGGCGGCTATGTCGTGACCAATCCGAATTCGTTCAACGGTTTTGAGAAGAAGTTCGGAGGCATGTGGAACGCTGGTGTCGTGGTTCGCGTTCCCATCTGGAACTGGGGCAACGTGAAATATAAGGTGCGTGCCTCAAAGGTTGCCACCGCCATGGCAAAACTGGAACTGGATGATGCCCGCGATATGATTGAACTGCAGGTGAACCAGAGTAACTTTAAGGTGAATGAGGCCCTGAAGAAGTTGGAGATGGCACTCTCGAACGTTGCCAATGCCGACGAGAACCTGCGCATGGCAAACCTCGGGTTCAAGGAGGGAACCGTCTCTGTCACCACAGTCATGGAAGCCCAGACCGCCTGGAACCAGGCCCAGTCGAAGAAGATCGACGCGGAGATCGGCGTGAAGCTTTCCGAAGTGGAACTGCAAAAAGCCCTCGGCACTTTAGAATAAGGTTTAGATATGACTGGAGGCCGGAACTGCCGCAGAGGTAATCAACTGTAAACCGTAAACAGTAAACTGTAAACAACAAAAAAAACAATAAGATTATGTCAGACAAAGCAAAAGAACAGCATAACAATATCCTGCTGGCTGTCGCAGGTTTTTCAATTGTAGTAGTCATCGTGGCACTCATCGGTTTCCTTGCCCTGGGCCGTGACCCCGAAGTAATCCAGGGCGAGATGGAGGTGGAGGAGTACCGTGTGTCAGGCAAGGTGCCTGGACGTATTCTCGAGCTCCGTGCAAAGGAGGGCGACATGGTGCAGGCCGGCGATACGCTGGCCATCATCGAGGCCCCCGAAGTGGCCGCCAAGATGATTCAGGCTCAGAGTGCTGCCGATGCCGCACAGGCTATGGAGCAGATGGCGCAGAACGGTGCGCGCAAGGAACAGGTGCAGGCCGCCTTCCAGTTGCTGCAGCAGGCCAAGGCCGGCTATGAGGTGGCAGAGAAATCGTATAACCGCATGAAGGCACTCTTCGAGGAGGAGGTCGTCAGCGCACAAAAGTTCGACGAGGCCGAGGCGATGTACAAGTCTGCCCAAGCTCAGGTGAAGGCCGCGCAGAGCCAGTATGACATGGCTGTGAACGGTGCCCGCGCAGAGGAGCGCCGTGCTGCACAGGCCACGGCTGGTCAGGCCCGTGGTGCCGTGCAGGAGGTGACAAGTTATATCCGTGAGACCGTACAGACGGCCCAGATGGCTGGCGAAGTCACTGACGTCTACCCGAAGGTGGGCGAGCTCGTTGGCACTGGCACTCCCATCATGTCTATTGCCGTGATGGACGACCAGTGGGCCACATTCAACATCCGCGAAGACCAGCTGAAGGACATCAAGGTGGGTGCCGAGCTGACGGTGCGCATCCCCGCCCTCGACAAAGAGACGAAGATGAAGGTGACATCGATGAAAGACAAGGGTTCATTCGCCGTGTGGAAGGCTACCAAGGCCAGCGGCCAGTACGACCAGAAGACGTTTGAGGTAAAGGCCCGTCCGACGGAGAAGATTGAGGGTGTGCGCCCAGGTATGTCGGTGATTCTGAAGAAGTGAAAAGTGAATAATTTGCTTCCGCTATAATGAAATACCTCACAAACATCGGAAACATCGCGCTACGCGAGCTCGACATCATCATCCGGAGAAACCGCATCTACGGATTCTGCATGATCGTGTTCCCACTGTTGCTGGTGCTGTTCTTCACCACGATGCTCGACGACGGTGTGGCCCTGGACCTGCCCGTGGGCGTGGTCGATCAGGACAACTCGGCGACGTCGCGCGGTCTCATCCGCAACCTCGACGCCATGCAGTCGTCGCGCGTGGTCTATCGGTTTGCCAACGTCACCGAGGCCCGCAACGCGATGCAGGAGGGCAAAGTATATGCTTACCTGCTCATCCCCGAGGGCACAACCGCCAAGTTGCTCTCCGGGCGGCAGCCGAAGATATCGTATTACTATACGATGACATGCATGACCGCCGGCTCGATGGCCATGAAGGATATGAAGACCATCGGCTCGCTGGGCTCGGCTGCCGTCGGACAGTCGACGCTCGCGGCCAAAGGTGCCTCAAAGGAACAAATCAAGGCCGCGCTGCAACCCATTAGCGTCGATGCGCACATGATAGCGAACCCACAGGGATCGTATAACTACTCGCTCACGACGGTCTTCGTGCCGGGCATCCTGATGCTCTTTATGGCGCTGCTCTCGGCCTACGCTCTCGGTATGGAAATGAAATTCGACACGGGCAAGGAGTGGCTTGCCATGGCCAACGGCAACATCGTCGTGGCCATCCTGGGCAAGTACATCGTCCACGCGCTGGTCTTCCTGCTCGTGATATTCCTCTATCAATGGTATATCTTCGACGTGCTCCACTTCCCGCGTCTCGGCGGCGTGTGGAGCATCGTGCGGCTCACGCTGCTGCAGGTGTCGGCCGGTCTGGGTTTCGGCATCTTCGCCTTCGGACTGATGCCTTCGCTGCGCATGTCGATGAGTATCTCGTCGCTATGGTCGGTGCTCTCGATCTCGATGTGCGGCTCGGCATTCCCCGTAGCAGGCATGGACGCCCCACTGCAGGCCATGTCGTGGCTCTTCCCGCTGCGTCATTACTGGATGATCTATCAGGCCACTGTATTGAACGGTTTCCCCGTCATCGACGTCTGGTTCTATCTCGTTGCACTCGTGGCCTTCACGCTGCTGCCCTGGTTCGTACTTAGTAAGATTAAACATGCAATGCTGAACTATGTCTACATTCCTTAATCGATTACGTGAGCACTTCACCGACGTGCTCCATATTTTCCGCAACGAGCTGGTGAAGGTCGTCAAGGACGAGGGTGTGCTGATGTTCCTTGTTGTCGTGCCGTTGGGTTACCCGCTGCTCTACTCGTGGATCTACAACAACGAGACGCTGCATGAGACACCCGTGGTGGTCGTAGACCAGTCGCACTCGGCTCTTTCACGACAGTTCATCAACGACTGTGACGCCTCGCCTGACGTACATGTCAAATATTACGCTGAAGATCTCGACGAAGCCCGTTCACTCATCAGCCGACAGTTGGTACGTGGCATCTATCTGATTCCTTCCGACTTTGCCGAGTGCGTCAACCGTGGCGAGCAGGCACATGTGAGCGTCTATTGCGACATGTCGCTGATGCTGGCCTACAAGGCCGTCTATCAGACTGCGATGGTCGAGGCAGGCCGTCTCGGCGCGGGCATGAACATCAAGCGTGCCGGTAACTACACCAAGCGCGAGGACGCCATCACGGCGCAGCCCTTGGCCGTCGATGACGTGGCGATGTTCAATCCCTCGGGCGGCTACGGCTCATGCGTGCTGCCCGCCGTGCTCATGCTCATCCTGCAGCAGGCCATCGCCCTCGGCATCGGCATGGCTGCGGGTACGGCCCGCGAGCGCCACAAGAACGGTCAGCTCATTCCCGACGACGACCCGCACTACCGTGGTGCCTACCGCATCGTGTGGGGCAAGGCCTTGTGCTACGGCATGATCGGCGCCGTCGCTGCGGCCTATCTCTCGATGGCCGTGCCTGCGATGTTCTCGTTCCCGCAGTTAGGCACGGGCTGGACGCTCTTCTGGATGCTCCTGCCCTACACGCTGGCCTGTGTCTTCTTCGGCCTGACCGTCTCGTGCCTGGTGCGCTACCGCGAGAACGTCATGCTGCTCATGGTGTTTGTCTCGGTGCCCCTGCTCTTCATGACCGGTGTGTCGTGGCCGCAGTCCAGCATCCCCGGCTACTGGCAGGGTGTCTCCTGGCTGTTCCCAAGCACCTTCGGCGTTCGCGCCTTCATCCGAGTGAACTCGATGGGAGCCAGCGTCAGCCAGGTGCTGCCCGAGCTCCGCATCCTCTGGATTCAGGCCGCCGTCTATCTCGGCATGGCCTGCTTAGTCTTTAGACATCAGTTCCGGCTGATGAAAAGAGCATTTCTTAAAACAATCCTACCTGCAGTATTCACTGTCCTTCTCTCGTCATGCGGCGGTGTCTTCGACATACACCCTTACGATGTGAATATCGATGGCGACAAAGGAATCAACGCACGGCAGATGGCCGTCATTGAGAGCAAATTCGCCAACAAAGACACCTTGCGTGTGGCATTCATCAGCGACACCCATCTGTGGCTCGCCGATGCCAAGGATCAGGTGGCAGACCTGAACAGCAGGAAGAACATCGACTTCGTCGTACACTGTGGCGATCTGACAGACACCGCCACCAACACCGAATTCGAATGGTCTCGCGACATCCTCAATGGCCTGAACTACCCTTGGGTGGCACTCATCGGTAATCACGACTTCCTCGGAACGGGTGATCAGACATACCGTGTGATGTATGGCGAACTCGACTTCGCCTTCATCGCAGGCAGGGTCAAGTTCGTCTGCCTGAATACCAATGCCACCGAGTACGACTATCTGGCTGCCGTGCCCAACTTCGACTTCCTGGAAGAGCAGTTCACGACAGACACCGACAAGTTCGACCGCACCGTACTCGTCATGCATGCGCCTCCTTTCAGCGAGCAGTTTAATAATAATGTGTGCAAGGCCTTCCGTCGTTACCTCGACTTCGCCCCCGGCCTATTGTGCTGCGTCTATGGTCACGAACACGCCGACAAAGTTTCTGACCTATATGGCGACGGTCTGATGTTCTATGGCATCGATTGCGCCGAGCACCGTAACTATCGTCTCATGACAATTACCCCCGACGGCTATGAAATTGAACAGATTCGCTTTTAGTATGATATTGCTGGCCTGTACAGTTCAGGTCATGGCAGACGACAGCATCGCAGTCGAGCAGGTAAATGAGAGTAGATATGAAAGGAACCTGGAGCGCAAGCAGCAGATGTGGGCTTCATTGATACCCACCCATTTCGTCATTCAGAATGCGGGTAACATGGGTGTCCTCTCGGCAGGTATCGGATGGAGCTACGGTAAAAACAGGAAATGGGAAACCGACCTGCTCATCGGCTTTATCCCCAAGCACGACTCCTCACGGTTTAAAGTGACAACGACGCTGAAGGGCAACTACATCCCCTGGAGAATCGACCTGACGCCGAATGCAACAGGCGGCGACAAGCACCACTGGCTCTTCGAGCCCCTGACGGCGAGTCTATATCTGAACACGGTCTATGGTTCTGAATTCTGGAAGTCGCAGCCCAGCCGCTATCCCGACAAGTACTACGAGTTCATGTCCACGAAGTTCCGCCTCAATGTCGCCTTCGGACAACGCATCACGTTAAAGATCGCGGACAACAAGCGTAAGCGCCACAGCCGCATCACGCTGTTCTATGAGATCGGCGCCTGTGACCTTTACATACGTTCTCTGTTCCAAGGTCAGGACGTGTCCGTCGGTGACATCATCGGGCTCTCCATCGGCGCCAAGTTCTTTACCCTGTAACATGAGAATAATCGGCTTCATATTGGTGCTCATCACCTTTCTGCCGGTATCGGCCCAGAGCCGGTACCAGCAGAAGAAGGCGAAGATTGACAGTGTCCTCACCGCCCGTTACTACCGCTCGCCCTACGACACGAACTATGTCGTCAGGCCTGAGGGACGGTGGACGCTGAAGGTCAGGCTGAACCAGACGGGCAACACCATCCACGCCAAGGCCGAGGAAGACGACATACATTCAAAAGCCGATCTCAGCACCAGCCATAAGACCACCATCAGCGTTGCCGCCACCTATCGAGGTATCACCGCCTCCGTGGCCCTCAATCCCGCCAAGCTGAGTGGGGCCTACGAGGACTATGAGTTCAATCTCAACTACTATAGCAGCCGCCTCAGCCTCGACTTCAGCTACCAGCGGGCAGAATCGCTGTCGGGCGATATCGAGCGTATGGGGAACAGCTACAGTATGGAGTCGGGCGACGCTAAGATGAAGGTGGTGAACCTCGTGGGCTACTACACCTTCAACCACCGTCGCTTCTCCTATCCTGCCGCCTTCAACCAAAGCTATATCCAACGGCGATCCGCTGGTTCCTGGCTGGCGGGCATCAGTTATCAAGGCGGCACCATCGAGACCACCGAAGACTTAAAGGCACGAAGTCCGAAAGCACCCGAGGTGCAGATACGCATTGGCCACGTGGGCATCGGCGGCGGCTATGGCTACAACCTCGTCCTCGGCCAGAAGTGGCTGTTGCACCTATCCATCCTGCCCACGTTCGTCGTTTACAACTACAACAAGCTGACCGTCAACGGCGAGCGTCGGGAGGCGAAGCACATGCGCTTCAACATGATCTTCAACGAGCGCGCAGCAGTGGTCTACAACTTCTCGCCCCGCTACTTCGCCGGAGCCACACTGGTGATGAATAACTCCGTCTTCGACGACGAAGTTGTCGTCGTCAACCAAAACAAATGGCGCGCCCGCGCCTTCTTTGGCTTCCGCCTGTAAGCCAAGCAGGATGGAGCAGCTTTAGAACCATGAAAGGTAGCCATGGGGACACTCCTGACCCCGTGTGACGTTAGAGTAACCTCTTCCCCTCCTAATTAGGAGGGGTTAGGGGTGGTCTGAACGTGGGCTCCGTCATTCCCCAGGAGTGGTCTGCGCTCGGCTTTGCCGCTTGCTACCGAAGGGACGCAAGAACGTGGGCTAATGCTTGCTATGCCATAGAACTGGCGCTTCTTCAGACCACCCCGCCCTTCGGGCTCCCCTCCTCGCTCGAGCTTTGCTCGCTTGCTACCGAAGGGACGCAAGAACTCAGGAGGGGAAGAGGTTACTCTTTCGGCAGAAAACTCCGCACTTAGTCTATTCTCGTACCTCCGCGCCCCCGTATGCGCTCGATGTCAATCGAAATTTCGATTTACATGTTTTCTCCCGTGCGGGTCCGGTGGCGGCGGCAACCAACCTGGCAGATAAAAGCGTACATCCTGTCCTCGCGTGATATGTTTCTCCTTAATGACTAATGACTAATGACTTAATGACTTCCGAAGATGGAGCCAGCCTCCGTTACTATCAAGAAAAAGCGGGCCTTGCGGCTCGCTTTCTCTGTTGTTG
>ONPM01000126.1 GCA_900319715.1 uncultured Prevotella sp. | reverse complement strand
GAACCGGAATCTGACGCTCTATTCAGCTAAGCTACGGGACCGATGTGCTCGAAAGCGGATGCAAAGGTACTACTTTTTAGTGAAAAGTGAAGAGTGAAGAGTGAAGAATTTGCTGCCGCCGTGATTTTTTAACGACTTTTCACGCTTTTACCTGCTTACTTTTTTACCTTTTCGCTTCTATGTTGTAAGCTCGTTGCCAGTATAGAGCTGATAGTACTTGCCGCGTAACTCCAGGAGTTCGTCGTGGGTGCCCTGTTCGATGATGTGGCCGTGGTCGAGGACGATGATTTGGTCGGCATTGCGGATGGTGGAGAGACGGTGGGCAATGACAAAGGTGGTGCGACCCTGCATCAGTGAGTCCATGCCTCGTTGTACGAGCCGTTCCGTACGGGTGTCGATGGAGGATGTGGCCTCGTCGAGGATGAGCACAGGGGGATTGCTGACGGCCGCACGGGCGATGGCAATCAGTTGTCGTTCTCCCTGCGAGAGATTGCCACCGTCACCATTGAGCATGGTCTGATAGCCGTTGGCGAGACGGCGGATGAAATCGTCGGCTCCCACGAGACGGGCTGCTTCCACGCAGTCTTCATCCGTGGCTCCCAGACGACCGTAACGGATATTGTCGAGCACGGTGCCAGTGAAGAGGTGGGTCTCCTGAAGGACGATGCTCATCGACTTACGGAGCGACTCCTTGCGGATATCCGTCAGCGGAATACCGTCGTAGAGGATCTTTCCCTGTTGAATCTCGTAGAAGCGGTTGATGAGGTTGATGATGGTGGTCTTGCCTGCACCAGTCCCTCCGACAAAGGCGATCTTCTGCCCGGGGTTGGTGTTGATGTCGATGTCGAAGAGCACCTGCTTCTGTGGCGTATAGCCGAAGTCTACATCCGTGAAGTCTACGTCGCCCCTGACGGTTTGAGATTTGAGATTTGAGGTTTGAGGTTTGAGGTTTGATGTTTGAGGTATGGCTTCCTCTGAGGGGACGATCCATTTCCCATTTTCCAGGATCCATTTCCCGTTGTCTACCTCCGGCTCTGCATCCATGAGACGGAACACGCGCTCTGCGCCGACGGTGGCATTCAGCACGGAGTTGATCTGTTGTGAAACGTGAGTGATGGGCTGGGTGAAACTCTTGTTGAGTGTGAGGAAGGCCACAATGGTACCCAAGGAGAGGTGAGAGGTCAGAAGTGAGAGGTGAGGGAAATCACCCAGGGCGAGGGTCGCACCCACGACGGCGATAAGCACATAGCCGAGGTTGGAGAGGTTGCCATTGACAGGCATGACGATGTTGGCGATTCTGTTGGCTTCGCAGGCTGAGGCGCGCAACTGCTCGTTGATGCGTTCAAACTCCTCGATGGCCTGATTCTCGTGGCAGAACACCTTGACGACCTTCTGGCCTGTCATCATCTCCTCGATGAAACCGTTCACCTTCGCAAGACTCTCCTGTTGTGTGCGGAAATACTTTCGGCTGCGCTTGCCAAGCCAGGTGGTGGTGACCATCATCACAGCCGCCATCACGATACTGACGAGGGTTAGTGGAATACTGAGCACGATCATCGAGGCAAAGGTGACGCAGATGGTGATGATGGAGTTGAACACCTGAGAGATACTCGTGCTGATCATCTGTCGCAGTGAGTCGACGTCGTTGGTGTAGACAGACATCATCTCACCGTGGGAGTGCTGATCGAAGTAACTGATGGGCAGGCGTTCCATCCGCTCAAAGATGCGCTGGCGCAGGCGGAGCATCGTACCCTGCGAGACGTTGATCATCAGACGGTTGTAGAGATAGGAACAGACCACACCTGCGAACAGGATGATGCCGAGTTTGAAGAGCGTCTGCAGCAGTGCTGTGTATTCAGGATTGGCGGCTTGAGTCAGCGGTACGATATAGTCGTCGATGAGGGTGCGTGTGAAGAGGGTAGAGGCGAGGGTAGTGACGGAGGTGATGGCGATGCAAGCGAGCACGGTCAGGATGCTGAACTTATAGTCGTTCAGCACATACTTTGCGAGTCGCCAGATGACGGCACACTGTTCCTTACTGGCTTTCTGGATGCCTCTCTGGTTCTGGGCGTGTGGGCCGCGAGGGCCTCTGTCGAAGGTTGGCTGTCTCATCTTTTTCCTGTTTGGTTGTTCAGACCTCCTCTAGTTCCTCCTGACTGAGAAGGGGAGGAAGGCGCATCAAAGTCACCGTGGTCGGCCTCTTGTATGGCGCAGATCTCCTGATAAAGTTCGTTGGTTTTCAGCAGTCGTTCATGGGTGTCGAAGCCTGTGACGACGCCATTGTCCATCACGAGGATACGGTCGCAATGCTTAACGCTCGATATGCGCTGGGCGATGATGATCTTGGTCATCTCCGGCAGTTCTTCGCGGAAGGCCCGTTGTATCTTCGCATCGGTGGCGGTGTCACAGGCCGAGGTGGAGTCGTCGAGGATAAGAATCTTCGGCTGTTTCAGCAAGGCGCGGGCGATACAGAGCCGTTGCTTCTGTCCGCCGCTGACATTCGTTCCGCCTTGTTCGATATGGGTATTGTAGCCCTCAGGCATCTGCTCGATAAACTCATCGGCACAGGCCAGTCGGCAGGCCCTTTCACAGTCAGCCTGTGTCGCCTGCGGATGCCCCCAGCGGAGGTTGTCGAGGATGGAACCAGAGAATAGGATATTACTCTGCAGCACCACACTCACAGCCGAGCGAAGCGCCTTGAGGTCGTAAGTCTTCACATTACGTCCGCCAACGAGCACTTCGCCCTGCGATACGTCATAAAGGCGTGAGATGAGGCTGACGAGGGTGGACTTACCAGAGCCCGTGCCGCCAATGACACCGATCGTCTCGCCGCTCTCAATCTTGAAGGATACATTGAAGAGTGCAGAGCGCTTGTGTTTCTTCTCTGAGGAATCAGGGGATTTATGCATTTCTTTTTCAACACTTGTGTCGATTGTTCCTTGATTCCTTGATTCCTTAGAATGATAATCAAATCTTACTCCCCGGAAAACGACGTTTCCGTCGGCAATCTCATAAACGGGGTGCTCGGGATTCACGATGTCGGGCTGTTCCTCGATGACTTCGCAGACACGTTTGGCACTGGCGGCACTCTGCGTCAGCATAACGAAGATCATCGAGAGCATCATCAGTGACTGGAGGATAGACATGACATAGGTGAAAAGCGATGTCAGTTCACCCGTGGTCAGCGTACCCGAGACGATGAAATGTGCTCCCCACCACGACAGGGCGATGATACAACCATAGACCACAATGTTCATAATGGGGTGGTTGAGGGCCATCAGACTCTCTGCGCGTACATATAATTGATAAAGTCCCTCAGCGGCTCGTGAAAACTTTTTGTTCTCATAGTCTTCACGCACAAATGCCTTCACCACCCGGATGGCGTGGATGTTCTCCTGTACGCTCTGGTTCAGTTCGTCGTAACGCTCGAACACCTGTTGGAACAGTTTGGCCACGCGCGAGATGATCTGATAGAGCGAACAGCCGAGGATAATCATCGCCACAATGAAGATCAGGCTGAGGCGGGCGTCGATGACGAGACACATCACGATGGAGAGAACGAGTCGGAACGGTGCCCGAACGGTGATGCGGAGAATCTGCTGATAGGCGTTCTGCAGATTGTTCACGTCGGTGGTCATCCTCGTCACCAGTCCCGATGTCGAATACTTGTCGATGTCGCTGAAGGCGAAGCGCTGGATATTCCGATACATCGCCTTGCGCAGGTTGGCGGCAAAGCCCGATGAAGCATAGGCCACACTGCGGCCTGCGAGGATGCCGAAGGCCAGCGAGAGGAAGGCCATGCCGAGCATGATGGCACCATAAAGACAAACGTTCTCCATATTGCCGGCATTCAGTCCCTTGTCGATGAGTGAGGCTGTCACGTAGGGTATCAGCACATCCATCACCACCTCCATGGCCGTCCAAAAAGGTGTGAGGATGGATGCAGTCCTGTATTCCTTGATTTGTCTGGTAAGTGTCCTGAGCATCTTTAGTCTAATTCGTCATTCACAATGCACAACTGCACTTTTCGCTGCAAAGATATAAAAAAAGTGGGAATTAAGAGTTAAGAATTAAAAAAATATGTATGGCGGCAGCAAATTCTTCACTCTTCACTCTTCACTCTTCACTAAAAATTTGTACCTTTGCAGCCAAATTTTAATGAACGATGAAGTTTGTCAGTTGGAATGTGAACGGTCTTCGTGCTTGCGAAGCAAAGGGATTCAGCGAGGTGTTTCGTCAGTTGGATGCAGACTTCTTCTGTCTGCAGGAAACGAAGATGCAGGCAGGACAACTCGATCTGCAGTTCGATGGCTATGAGAGTTATTGGAACTATGCTGATAAGAAAGGCTACTCCGGTACCGCCATCTTCACCCGTCACCAGCCTCTCAGCGTGGCCTATGGTATCGGCATCGACCAGCATGACCATGAGGGGCGCGTCATCACCCTCGAGATGGCCGATTTCTATCTGGTATGCTGTTACACACCGAACTCTCAGGATGGTTTGAAGCGTCTGGACTACCGCATGACATGGGAAGATGATTTCCGGCAATACCTTCAGCGACTTGACGGGCAGAAACCTGTCATCCTCTGTGGAGACCTGAATGTTGCCCATGAGGAGATTGACATCAAGAACCCTAAGTCGAATCGGCAGAATGCCGGCTTTACAGACCAGGAGCGTCAGCAGTTCAGTCATCTGCTGGCCAGTGGCTTTACTGATACCTTCCGTTACAAGTACCCGGAGGTCGTGAAGTATTCGTGGTGGTCATACCGTTTCCAGGCCCGGCAGAAGAATGCCGGATGGCGTATTGACTATTTCGTCGTTTCCGACCGTCTGCGTGAACGACTTGACGATGCCAAGATCCATAATGACGTCTTCGGTAGTGACCACTGTCCTGTAGAACTGGATATTCGCTGAAAAAAATATATGATTCGCTGAATAGATTTCCTTGACTCAGGATAACACCCTAACTTTGCAGCCATAAACGAATAACTTGACAACGTATGACAGAGATTCTAAGCCACTATGAGCCTATCACCTTGGAGCAGATGAAGGACATCAGACTGATGAACCGCATCGACACCAAGTTCGTGACGACGGAGTCCATGCTCCGACGACTCCTGGTGATGGCCTGTGACGACTACTTCGTGCAGGAAACGGATGGGCTGCGCATCTCACCCTATTATACGCTTTATTTCGATACCCCGGACTGTGCCATGTACAACCGTCATCAGGTGGGGCATCTGAGCCGGCAGAAGATACGTATCCGTTCTTATGTCAAGGCAGGTCTGAATTTCCTTGAGGTGAAGACGAAGAACAACCATGGCCGTACGAAGAAGAAACGCATTGCCATGGAACAATTCGATGCCCTCCATCCGCAGCACGATATCCAGTTCCATCGGCAGGATGAGAATTTTATCAACTATGATGAGTTCCTGCGTGCCACCCTGAAGTACGACCCGGAGAATCTGACCGAACAGTTAGAGAACCGTTTCGACCGTATCACACTGGTAAACAAAGCCCGTACGGAGCGTCTCACCATCGACACGAACCTGCGCTTCAACAATATTGCCACAGGACAGAAACGCGACATGGGCGACATCGTGATCATTGAACTCAAACGTGACGGAAACCAGCCTTCGCCCATCTTGGGTAAACTTTGCGACTTGCATATACATCCTCATGGATTCTCAAAGTACTGTATCGGCTCGGCACTCACCAATGACAGTCTGCGCCGTAATCGGATTAAGCCGCGCCTGCGCAGCATACAAAAGATATTAAGTCATCAATAGTAAATCGTAAATAATTATTATGTTAGATTCATTCTTATCTCCCTCATTCTCGATGATGCTCATCCGACTGGTCATCAACCTCGTCGTCGTCGGCATCATCATCGACCGTCTGTATTATCCGAAGAGCAAGCGACGTGACTTCTACTTCACGTTTATGCTCATCTCTATCGCCATCTTCTTCATCGTCTTCTTCATGATCTTTGTGCTTGAGGAGATGAAAGGCAAGACTTCCTTAGGTATCGGTATCGGACTCTTCGGCATCTTCTCCATCATGCGGTACCGTACCGACGCCATGCCTGTCCGTGAGATGACTTATCTCTTTGTCATTATCGCCCT
>ONPM01000164.1 GCA_900319715.1 uncultured Prevotella sp. | reverse complement strand
AGCCGTCAAAGTCTTCGACTCCTTTGCCTGGAACACGATGTTCTTGATGGCCTTCACCTTGGTGGGAGAGCCTGCAAGACCACACTGGTTTACATCGCCATCCACATCAGCCACGCTCCACTGATTCAGATTCAGTTCAGGACGCTCCTCGTACAGATAGTCGTAAGGCGTACCCTCGGCAGGACGCTCCATCGGACAGGTAGCGCGTTTGTACTTCATCACCAGTTTGGCGTTCTGGGGACGACAGGGGACAGCGCTGCCGTTCACGGTAATCACCACGGGCAGGGGAGCCTCAACAGTCTCCACACCACCGTCGATTACACGCTTGATGGTAGCCTTACCATCCTTCACACTGAGAACCTCCTCGGCATAAGTTACCTGATTCAGTCCTAACTTCTGAGCCACCTGAGGACCTACCTGGGCGGTATCACCGTCGATAGCCTGACGACCACCGATCACGATGTCTACGTCGCCAATCTTCTTGATGGCCGTAGCCAGGGCGTAAGAGGTAGCGAGGGTGTCGGCACCAGCGAAGAGACGGTCGGTCAGCAGCCAGCCTGTGTCAGCGCCACGATAAAGTCCCTGACGGATAATTTCTCCTGCACGTGGAGGACCCATCGTGAGGATTCCTACTGTTGAGCCCGGATTCTGCTCCTTCAGGCGAAGGGCCTGCTCCAAGGCGTTCAAATCTTCTGGATTGAAGATGGCGGGTAGGGCAGCACGGTTCACCGTTCCTTCGGCGGTCATTGCATCCTTACCCACATTTCGGGTGTCTGGCACTTGCTTGGCCAGAACAACAATCTTTAAAGCCATATTAATAAATAATGTGTAAAAATGATATCCTTTTGCAAAAATCGGGCGCAAAGGTACTCAATTTTACCCATACAGCCAAATAAATTGCACAAAATCAGCCGATTTGTGCACACTTTGGCTGATTTGTGCAATTAATTTGGACGGAAATTGATAATAATCAATTCATTTCACTCTTTTTGGCCATAGAATTCGAATGGTATCCATTGGGGATCTATTTCGACATGATCCGCCACGCTGGCGTGAATGATATGGATGCTCTCGTCCTTCGAACCATAGCCGATGATTTTCGGCTCCCATCCTATCTCTACGTCATCCTCGTCAGTCACAGGCGATTCCGTCACGATATACCTGATGAGACCTTCCTTTACCACCACGAAATAGTTGGTATGCATCATGTCGCTGGTATAGGCCACGACCTCCTCTCCAGTCCAAGGGGCATCTTGTTCGGGCTTTACGTGGAAGAATCCCCGGATGCGGTTGAATGTGTCGCTGATGGCCACCGTCTGCATCTTGCCCTTGAATTCTGCCAGGATTAACATGTCGTCGCGCTCCTGATCCTCAGAGTCCTTCGCCTTCCTCAGACAGAGCAGGGGATAGCCGTCCAGGTCTACGAAAGCCACATCCTTGAAACCTTCTCCGCTGGCCTTCGTCCACTCGCCGTCGCCAAACTCCTGATACTCAAAGTCCTCCATCTGGATTCTCGAGAATTGAGGTCTCATGCCGTCCCATGTGTAGATACGTCTGACAGTAGGATAGAAGGGTGAGTATTCGTTGATGATGAAATCGGTGCCCTTCTCTGGCAGTGTCCAGCCCACCTCCACGACGGAGGATGGCTTCTGATAGTCGTCCACCGGACTGCGCTCAGGCTTCATCGTCTGTGTCTGTGGGTCGTAGTCGTACCAGCAGAGCAGGTTCTGCGGCATCACGTGCTGTTCGTAGAGACTGATGGCGAAGATGCGATGGCCGTTAGAGCGTCTCCAGACACAACATGACATTTGGTCTACATCCGTCAGCGACTCGTAGCAGGCATAGCCGTTCTTCGGGTCTATGAGGATACGCAACTCATCCTCTTGGTTGTTCTCATACAATAGTGTTGTGCCGTTGCGCTTGGTGCCTGGGACGGGTTTCTTCTGCTGTTCCAGCACCTCGCCTACCACCCATGTGGGCAGTGCCTCGTTGAAGGCACGGAGCAGTGTCATCACGTCTGGAGCCTGTCCTCCGTTCTTGACACTGATGGTTTTCTGTCGCCACAGACTGTCCACCTTTGCGTTGTTCAGTGCCAGCGCGTTCCCACTACCGGCTCCCATGGCCAGTATACAGGTCATACAAACGAGAAATCTTTTCATATCGTTATCTATTGGTTGATTTGAATCGCAGCCGATTTGTTAAAATGAACGTTGCTTAGTTATTGATCTTCATCCTCGCCGTTGATCAGAGTCTTGAAGATGTGTAGCAGATCCCTGGCGGCGCGCTTGTCGTAGAAGCCGTCGTCGGTCTCTTCCGAGTTGCTCTTGGTCTCGATACAATGGCCGTTCTCATCGTAGTAGTAGCGCCATTCATGGGTCTCACCCTCCTCACTGCCCTTGGTGTATGAGAAGATCAGGTCGTGGGTCGTGGGGTCGAAGAGATACTCCGCGTAGCCGTCCATGTTCATCGCGCTGTCGTGCCTGGTAATCAGGTAGCAGCAGTAGGGGTTGTCGTTCTTGAATGTCGGCTCTCCCTTCTTCTCGAAGTAGATGTTGGTGACAGCGGTCCTCGGAGGCCAGTTGTCACCTCTGTCGTGGAGGGTGATCCGCAGTTCGTTGGGCATGTCGCCCTGAGCATTCCTGGCCACCTTCTCCTTGGCCTGGGCATAAGTGGCGCGGATGTGCTTCATCCGCTCGGCCTTGGGTGTGGTGGGCTTCTGGGGAGCATCGGGGTTCAGCGGAATGAAATAGCCGTTGTAGTTGATCCAGTTGAAGATCTTCAGATAGAATTCTGCATCCTTCTTTTCGCTCTCTTCCGTCGTCCAACTGTTGTCGGTGTTGTGCTTCTGCTCGACACATCTCTTGGGCTCGATGAGCACCTCGCGATATCTGGTGTGTCCGTGGTTGCTCCATTTCTCGACGATGAAGTAGGGATGTTTCTTCTCCACATTGTCTTCGGTTGTCTCGTCGAAATAATAGTTGATCTCGTCCATGTCGTAGAGAACGATTTCCTCGTCTTCCAACTGGTTGAGAATGATCTGCATGTCCTTGGGCGACTGTCCGTTCTTGCCGTTTCTGGCAATCTTCTCCTTGGCTTTGGCGTAGGCTGCCCGGATCTCCTTGAGGCGGGTGTCCTTATGGCTTTGTGCCTGAACTGTCGTGCTGCCGATAAGTAGCATCAGGATGAATATCGTCTGTCTCATATATTTGGGGTTTTATGGGTACAAAGATAGGAAGAAATAGACAAAAGACCAAATATAATTTGGATTTTTGTAAGATTTGTACTATCTTTGTCCCCCAAACCAATACTTTTTGAACTATGAGATGTTATTTCCTGATCCTGACTGTGGCTGCCTTCTTCTCTGATGCGATGACGGCTGTTGCGCAGTCTTATGATTACCAAAACACTAGACTGAAAGATGATCGCCGTGTGGAACTGTTTCTGAAGCATCTGACGCTGGATGAGAAAATCAGTTGGCTCAGTACGCGTATGAGCACCCCCCGTCTGGGGATGCCGGCACTCAGTTGCTATGAGGGGCTTCACGGACTCGCCCTTGGAGGTCCGGGACGTAACAACGGGATGAAGACCGTGGATGGACGGGAGGTGCCCAACGACCTGCCTACCACCATTTTCCCACAGTCGTATGGCATGGGGTGTACCTGGGATTGTGAAGCCTTGCGCCGTATGGGCGACATAGAGGCTGAAGAGGTGCGCTGGTACGTTCAACGGCCTGAGGCCCGTCGCAAGGGACTTGTGGTCTACGCCCCCAATGCAGACCTGGCGCGTGATCCCCGTTGGGGTCGCACGGAAGAGAGTTTCGGCGAGGACCCCTGTCTGACGGCTCAACTCTCCGTGGCTCTGGTGCGCGGACTACAGGGAGACCATCCCCGCTACTGGAAGACGGCGGCACTGATGAAGCACTTCCTCGCCAACAGCAATGAGGACGGACGCGATTCAACCTCCAGCAACTTCGACGAGCGCCTTTTCAGAGAATACTACTCTTATCCTTTCTATAAAGGTATCACCGAGGGTGGTAGCCGTGCCTTCATGGCTTCCTATAATGCCTGGAACGGCACGCCGATGTGCATTCATCCCTGTCTGCCAGAGATAGCCCGTGGGGAGTGGGGTAACAACGGCATTATCTGTACAGACGGTTCCGCACTCACCCTGCTCATCAATGCCCACAAGGCTTTCCCCACAAGGGCGGAAGGTGTGGCTGCCATCGTGAAGAACACCGTGGGGCAAATTCTTGACCGTAGTGCCGATGAGGCCCGTGAAGCCCTTCAACGTGGACTCATCACCGAGGCAGATATCGACCGTGCTATCCGTGGTAATATCTACGTAGCCCTCAGACTTGGCATGCTCGACGATCCTGAGCAGACTCAGAATCCCTATGCTGCTATCGGGAAGGACACCACCCAACTGCCACCTTTCGAGCGTGAGGAAGTGAAACAGTTCGTCCGCGAGGTAACGGCCAAGAGTATCGTGCTGTTGAAGAATGAAGCACAGACACTGCCCGTCAATCCGCAGAAGGTCAAGCGGATCGCTGTCACCGGCCCTTATGCCGACAAGATAATCTACGACTGGTACAGTGGTACTCCACCCTATGAGGTGACCATCCTTCAGGCCTTGCGCGAGGCAGGCCGTCAGTATGGTGTCGAAATCCTCTATGCTCCTGATAATCAGATGGGACGTGCAGAGGATATCGCCCGTAAGGCTGATATGGTGCTCGTGTGTACGGGCAATCATCCTTACGGTACGAAGCCAGACTGGAAGTTCTGTCCTGTGCCCAGCGATGGGCGTGAGGCCAACGACCGTCACTCGCTGCTGTTGCCTGACGAGGACGAGGTACGCCGGCTGCAGGCCATCAATCCCAATACGGTGCTGGTGCTGATCAGCAGTTTCCCTTATGCCATCAACTGGAGCCAGGAACACTTGCCTGCCATCCTTCATGTCACTCATTGTTCGCAGGAGCAGGGACATGGCGTGGCCGACGTGCTCTTCGGACGTATGAACCCTGCTGGGCGTACCACACAGACATGGGTGCGAGATATCCTCGATCTGCCGCATATCATGGACTATGACATCCGTCATGGACGTACCTATATGTACTTTCATGGACAACCTTTGTATCCTTTCGGCTATGGACTCAGTTACACTCGCTTTGAGTATGGTCAGGCACGTGTGGTGAGACAGAATCAGCAGCAGGTAGTCGTCTCGGTGCCAGTCACGAATGTCGGTGGGTGCGACGGGGATGAGGTTGTCCAACTTTATGCTTCCTATCCAGGATCGCCTGTGGAGCATCCCTGTCGCCAGTTGCGTGCCTTCGAGCGCGTCACTATCCCCAGGGGTGAGGCTCGTGAGGTCATCCTCACCATTGACCGTCAGGACCTCAGCCATTGGGATGCTGCACTCCACCGATTTGTGCCAGAGACAGGCCCTGTCCGTTTGGAGATAGGCGCTTCTTCTGTTGACATTCGTACGGTGGTCGATCTGTGATGGACATAATTGTTGGCATTAAGTGCGTTGGTTTAAAAAAGATTTTGTAAATTTGCAGCCAAATTCAAGATAAAGGACGTATGACAAACGGTATTTATACAATCCTGCTGCTTATCATGAGCAACGTGTTTATGACCTTCGCCTGGTATGGCCATCTGCGCCTCCAGCAGTCGGGCATCTCTACCAACTGGCCACTCTATCTCGTGATTGCCTTCTCGTGGATG
>ONPM01000020.1 GCA_900319715.1 uncultured Prevotella sp. | reverse complement strand
CGTGAACAAGCAGGGCAAGATCACCCAGAAGTTCGTCATTGCCAAGACCCTGGTGAAGGACGTGGTGTTTGAGGAGACCTACGACACCTCCATGCAGCCTGAGGCTTCCGGCGGCGAAGGCGGCGAAGGCGGAAATGGCTGATGATCGGGGGCGCGGGGGCGCAGGGGTACGGAGGTACGAGAATAGTCTAAGTGCGGAGTTTTCTGCCGGAAGAGTAATCTCTTCCCCTCCTGAGTCAGGAGGGGAGCCCGAAGGGCGGGGTGGTCTGAAGAAGCGCCAGTTCTATGGCATAGCAAGCATTAGCCCATGTTCAGACCACCCCTAACCCCTCCTAACTTAGGAGGGGAAGAAATTACTCTAAGGGCAGACAATCCGCCTCCTGAGTAATCTCCTTCCTCCTTCCTCATTCCTCCTTCCTCGTAAAAAAAACGAAAAATCGTATGAAAAAGCAACGCATTATCGAGTTAGCGGTGAAGGTTCTAGTAGCCGCGCTCACGGCATTCCTGACGGCGATTGGAACCACCAGTTGCATGGGCTACGGACCATTTTAAAACGCAGATTGCCTTATCACAACCAAAGGAGCGACCTCCCTGCGAAGGTCGCTCCTCTTTTCTTTTAATGCCGAGCGCAGACTACCCCACCCTGACGGGCTCCCCTCCTGATCAGGAGAGGAAGAGGATACTCTATTTGCTCATAATGATCTTCACGACGGCTTCGATGTCGGCATCGGTAATACCGTCTTTGCCGTCGAGTTCGGCATTCGAAAGTTTGAAGCGGTTGGACTGATGACCGTTCTTGGCATTGACCATCTCTACGATATCGGCAGCATCAACCTTATCGTCGCCGTTGGCATCACCCTCCAACTTATCCTTCAAGAACTGGAATCCAGCACTGCCAGCATCGCTTTCCTTGTCGAACTTGAACTTGGCAGCATTGACGATCTTCTTGGTGTCCTTGTCGATCAGAAGGGCCACGACGCTGAGTTTCTGCTTGTCCTGGATGCGGTCGTTGCCAGCGATGTCTATCGTATAGGCATGTTCCATGGCGACGTCCTTGGTGATGGTGGCAGGCACACTGCCCTCGATACCCTCGAACGGCTCGTAGGCGGCTACAGGGATGTAGTTGTAGACCACGTTCGTGATCTTCGACTCTCCCCCCGTCAGGTTGACGAGGTTGTCGTCTTTGAGTGAACTGCCGGCATAGTAGTTCGACTGGTACCAAGCAGGCGTGGTGCCCGACAGTCCGTCCTCAGCCAGCACGTAGCCGATGCGGTAGTTCGCATTTGACACATTCTCGACGAAGGTGGTGGTGGCCTTCACGCTGATCTTGGTCTGATTAGCATCAGCCCAGTCGGCCGTCACCTCGATGCCTGCGGGGACATAACTGCGCTGTACGGCCTCCACCTCACGGCTGATGCCGAAGGCCGTACTGCCACTGCCATAGTAGGGGTCGACGACTTCGCCACGGTTGATCGTACAACTGGGATAACTGAACGCATCCAACTGATAGTTGTCGAGGATCATCGGGTCGCCGTTGCCACCACCGTGAACAGCCAGGGTGATCACGTCGTCGCGATAGATCTTATTGAGCAGAGCCAGTCCGGGAATGCCTCGTGCGCACCATCCGCACCACGTGCCGGTGGCCTCTTCGACGACAGGCACCACCTTGGGCTTCTTGGCGACGGTCACCAACTTTCCGCTGGCCTGCATATTGCCCGTCGTACACTCATTGGCAACACCATTCACCTTGGTGAGTTTAAACACCTTGTTGCTTTCGCCTACTGAGGCATCGGCGTCGATGGGCACGAGTACCTCGGCCGACATCATGAAGGTGACGGGGTCAGTGAGTTCCAACTGATGCTCGGTGGTCGTGCTACCCGTCGTGATGGTATAGCCGATGCTGGTGACAGGCTCCATGCCCTCGCCAGCCAGTGTCACGGGCACACTGACCTTGCCGTTGAGTGCGGCATAGGCCTTGCCGAAGTCGGTGGTGACCACGCTGGCACCATTCTTCGTATATTCACCCTCAACGGGCTCCATCTCGATGATGTATTTGAAGTTATCCCATCCCGGGGTGTTGGCATAAGCCTCACGGGTGCCATAGGGGACATAGAGTTTGGCTATCTTCATATTGTCGCCACTAAACACCATTGAGGAAACGGCAAACGGTTTCTTAATGTGCGAGATGACTTTTGTCATCTGGTTACAATAGAGGAATGCCTCGGGCTCGATCTTCAATGAGTTTGTTGGTGGCCGTCTCGATGATGGCGTTACAGTTGTTGCGGGAGTCGTATTTAGCATTCTTCGCATCAATGACCAACGACGTGATGCGCTCGCATCCGCCAAAGGGAGACTCTCCGATATCAGTGACACTCTCTGACAGTGTCACCTTGGAGAGTTCGGTGTCGGCCCAGAAAGCAGCCCATCCGATAGATGTCAGGCCGCTTGGCAACTTGACTTCCTTCAGTGAAGGAATGCCGCTGAAGGCCATTTGTCCAAGGGCTTTGATGCCGTCAGGAACCACCGTATTGGCACATCCAATGCGCAAAGTATTGGTAGCCTTCTCGATAATGGCGTTGCAATGATTGGGCGAATGGAACACGGTGTTGCCCTCTTCTACGCTCAGAGCCTTCAGGTTACGGGCATAGTAGAAGATGTCACGACCTAACTCAGTAACAGTCTTTGGCAATACCAGTTCCTCGATACCACTATCCTGGAAGGCAAAACTGCCAATGGCTGTCAGATTCTTCGGAAGCACGATATGCTGGAGTGCCATCGTCGTCTGGAAGGCTCCGTCAGGCAACACGTTGGCCGTAGTGCCTTCACCATCAACAATCGTTGCATCGGAGAGATTGATACTCGTCAGCACACCAAACTGACCGCACATGCCCTTCAGGCACTCTAAATCCATACCATTGATGGGGCCTTTCACCGTCAGTTCCTCCACAATATCCTTCGTGTCCTGGGTGAAGCATTATACTCCGACTCCTCAATGATCTTATAGGAGCCCATGCCAAACACCTTCCACCCCTTGGCTGCTGCATATTTTGCCTTCGTGCCATCGGGCACAATAAGACGGGCATTCTCTCTAATTAAGTTGGCTACCTGTCCGTTTATGATGATATTGAAGGCATTCTCTGGAATCTCAATGGGCTCAGGATAGTGCACATGGAAGATGGAGGTCTCTGAAGATATAAATAAATCCATACCGTAATTGGTTACTGTCTGCGGAATGTCAATGCTCTTGATAGCATGCCAGGCAAAAGCACCATTGGCCAGGCCTGTCACCGACGCCGGAATCACAGTCGTAGCGTTTGAGGCTCGCAAAAGCGTATTGGTGGCCGTCTCGATGATGGCATTGCAGTTGCGACGGTAATGGTCTGCAAATAGCAATTTTCGAACATACGATCTCCTATTTCCTCTATAGAAGCAGGAATGTAGATGTCCTTGATTTTTCCATTTTCACTAAAGGATTGTATGCCAAACTTCTTCAGGCTCTTTGGGAGTACAAGTTTCTCTAAATCAGCATTTCTAAAGGCAGAATTGCCAATCTCTTTCACTCCTTCTGGAATGCCTGATGCCCGACAGCCTCTGACCAGTTTGCCTGTTGCCTTCTCGTAGATGGCATTGTTCTGAGAATAATAGTTGGGGTTACCCTCTTCTACCTGAATCGAATTGAGTGTCGGGACACTAATGGCGTCGGTGGCAAGCGTTGTCACAGACTTTGGCACGACAATTGAGGTCAGGCTTGTATTGTTGAAAGCGCTATTGCAGATTTCCCTCAACGTTTTAGGCAATATGACATTGGTCAACATGTAACAATTATAAAAAATCGATCCTGTTAACACGTCGTCTGCCGTATCATATTCTTGACCAATACAAATGAACTTCTCGCCACCGACGAGACGAGCCTCCGACAGGTCAAGTTTCGACAAACGTCCCTGATTGCCGTTTCCATACTTTTCTAACGACATATCGCGAAGGACGTCGATATCCTTACCACCAACCTCGCCAGTCACTTTCAGACGGCTGATGAGATAGCGCTCGCTTTCTGGCAGCAATGTAGCCAACTGCCCCTGATGCTCAACATGCACCTCGCGGAAGCCAATCTCCTGCTTCTCGTCGTAACTGATATCGTTGTTCGAGGCCGGCTGGATGCCAACCACAGCGTTCTGATCCTCGGTGAAGTCATTGTCGCCGGGTGTGAGCGACGTCAGGGCGAAGTAACCGTCGAGGTTACCACCCCAGCCCCAGTTGATGTAGAACTGACCATTCTTATAGCCATGGAGCACGAAGGTATGACCCTTCTTGTTCTTGAATCCGCTATAGATGACGGGACGGCCCAACTCGATCTCGTGATAGAGGGCCTGTTCCCATTCCTCGTCGGTGAACTCTTTGCGGTCTACCAGATCAACGCCCTTACTGAAGTTAAAGACGGAGATGAGGGCACGGGGGATACTCGAAGGACTGGAAGTCGACTCATCTGTTTTATAGTCCATCAGCACCGACTGTCCGCAGTAGCGCATCAGCCAGGCAATGTCGTCGTTGGTCATGTTGAACCAGTTGAACTTGCGGGCTGGCAGAGACGGAAGGTCTATCTTTTTTTCTGCGTCATCTTTGTTAGAGGTATAGCCGACGGCCTCTCGCACGCTGTTCAGTGGCCACTGGAAGAAGTTCACCACCTGGGCCATTGCCGTGGCGACACAACCGGTAAGCGTCTTGGTGCCACTGATAACCGGGCATTGCTGCTGGTAGATACCATCCTGATTCCATTTGGTATTCAGCAGTGGAACCAGTTCTGTGCGCTCACTGGCACTCCTGGTCCCTGCACGACGGCCAGGGGCAGAAGACTTTTTCAGCGACTTGGCAATCCCTTCATAGTAGTCCAGGAGCCACTTCACGTTGTCGGGTACCTGCGCGAGGTTCAGATGTCCCTGCTCGGCATAGCCCAGCACCTCGGGCATCTGGTCGTTGGAGGCAATGATGGCGAATCCACCGTTTGCCTCGGCATTAAACACATAGTAGGCCGGTGATGTTGATTCGGCACCACGCGTCCGTGCCCGTTCCTTCACCAACTGCCTGCCTTTCAGAATCTGCTGTGCCTTCTGCAGGGCCTGTGCCTCGGTGATCTCTCCTGCCTGCATCATCATGCTGCTGAAGAGACACATCAACAAAAACGAAATCTTTTTCATTTACTCGTTACTATTTTAATGGTTAATATTTGCAAAGACTTACTCCTCCATCAACTTGCGATAGCGGATGCGTTTGGGTTCTTCGAGCCCCAGGCGCTGAGCCTTATTCGTCTCGTACTCAGAGTAGTTGCCCTCGAAATAGAAGACACTCCCCTCGCCCTCGAAGGCCAGGATATGGGTACAGATACGGTCGAGGAACCAACGGTCGTGGCTGATGATGACGGCACAGCCGGCAAAGGCCTCAAGACCTTCCTCAAGAGCCCGGAGGGTGTTGACGTCGATATCATTCGTGGGCTCGTCGAGCAACAGCACGTTGCCCTCCTGTTTCAAGGCAATGGCCAGATGGAGACGGTTGCGCTCACCACCGGAGAGGACGCCACACTTCTTCTCCTGGTCGGCACCGCTGAAGTTGAAGCGTGAGAGATAGGCCCGCACGTTGACATCACGGCCTCCCATGCGGATGGTCTCGTTGCCACCGCTGACGACCTGATAGACGCTCTTGTCAGGGTCGATATCCTTATGCTGCTGGTCGACGTAGGAGAGTTTGACCGTCTCGCCCACATCGAAGGAGCCGGCATCAGGAGTTTCGAGGCCCATGATAAGCCGGAAGAGCGTGGTCTTGCCGGCACCGTTGGGACCGATCACACCCACAATGCCATTAGGAGGCAGGTTGAAGTTGAGGTCGCTGAAGAGCGGTTTCTCCGGATAGGACTTGGCGACATGTTCGGCAACAATGACCTTATTGCCAAGGCGAGGACCGTTGGGGATATAGATTTCGAGTTTCTCCTCCTTCTGCTTCTGCTCTTCGTTGAGCATGGTCTCATAAGAGTTCAGACGGGCCTTACCCTTAGCCTGACGGGCCTTCGGGGCCATACGCACCCACTCGAGTTCGCGCTCCAGTGTCTTACGGCGCTTCGAGGCCTGCTTCTCTTCCTGGGCCAGACGCTGAGACTTCTGTTCAAGCCACGACGAGTAGTTACCCTTCCAGGGGATTCCCTCCCCACGGTCGAGTTCGAGTATCCACTCAGCCACATCGTCGAGGAAGTAACGGTCGTGGGTGACGGCAATCACGGTACCCTCGTACTGCTGGAGATGCTGTTCGAGCCAGTCGATAGACTCAGCGTCGAGGTGGTTGGTAGGCTCGTCGAGCAACAGCACGTCGGGTTTCTGCAGAAGCAGTCGGCAGAGAGCCACACGGCGACGCTCACCACCCGAGAGGTTCTTCACGCTCCAGTCGCCCGGGGGACAGTTCAAGGCAGCCATGGCACGGTCGAGTTTCGAGTCCATGTTCCAGGCGTCGGTGGCGTCGATGATATCCTGCAACTCTGCCTGTCGCGCCATGAGTTTCTCCATCTTATCGGGGTCTTCGTAGTACTCGGGCAAGCCGAACTTGACGTTGATGTCATCATATTCTGCCAAAGCGTCATACACATGTTGCACGCCCTCCATGACATTCTCCTTGACCGTCTTCTCCTCATTGAGCGGAGGATCCTGTGGGAGGTAGCCGACGGAATAGCCCGGGCTCCACACCACGTTGCCCTGATACTGCTGGTCAAGGCCTGCGATGATCTTCATGAGTGTCGACTTACCAGCACCATTCAGACCGATGATGCCGATCTTAGCGCCATAGAAGAAACTGAGGTAGATGTTCTTGAGCACTTGTTTCTGGTTCTGCTGGATGGTCTTGCTCACGCCCACCATCGAGAAAATCACTTTCTTATCGTCTACTGTTGCCATATTATATATAATGTGTATGCATCAAAAAAAGAAAGCACTGTCCCTGTAAGCCGGGTTCTGTACCGTTTGCACGGCGTCTGTCATTTATCTAATCCCTGAGTCACCCCAGGGCTTAAGCGTTCTACCCTCCGCCGCATGAGCCCCGGCCGTGTCGCATTGCTGCTCAGACCTTCGTCAACTCGGGCGGGCAACCCTCTCTCGGGACGGTATACATGAACTTGCAGCCTCCAGCGGGCACAGCCCAATGATCACCCATTGGCTGGTGGTCTCTTACACCACCTTCTCACCCTTACCCCGTCCGAAGACAAGGCGGTCATTCTCTTCTGCCCTCACCTACTGTCGCCAATAGCTTCCATTTTCAGAAGTGGAGCGCCCTATGCTGCCCGGACTTTCCTCTCGTGCCTTGTGGCACCAGCGACAGACCGTGACAGTACTTTCGGATGCAAAGTTACACATTTTAGTTGAAATACGAAAGCATTGCAATAGGATAATTGCAAATAATCAACTAAAAACATATCACTCTCTTAAATTTGTCAGTAATTTAAGATTCCAACTGTTAACCGCAAAGAGCCGTTAAGCCTTTAAGGCGAATTGTTAAATTGGGACAAATATTCACGACAATTTGTCACAATCCGAAAAAATGCACCTATATTTGCACCCGAATTCGATGAAAACCATTGAAATGAAGAATAATGAACATTTAAAACATTAAACAAATGAATGAGAATATGAAAAAGATCGTCAATGTGGCAACGCCAGCCATGTGCGCCGTTGCTTTGGTACTCTCGGTAGCCGCTTTCAACAAGACCAATGCTGCCAATCCCTCTTCACCCAACCCCGTAGTCGCCTCGGCCCCTGCAGGTCAGCCTGTAGACCTGACCTATGCCGCAGAAAAATCCCTGCCATCGGTCGTGTATATCAAGAACACACAGAACTCGAAGGTGCAGACGGTTGAGTATAGTGATCCCTTTGAGGATTTCTTCTCCGACCCCTTCGGCGGCTTCTTCGGTCGTGGCCAAGGTAACGGTGGCAAGCGTCAGCGTCAGGTGCAGACCCCTAAGCGCACGGCTGCTGGCTCAGGTGTGATCATCTCTACCGACGGCTATATCGTGACCAACAACCACGTGGTGGACGGTGCTGACGAACTGACAGTCACCCTGAACGACAATAAGGAATACTCAGCCCGTATCATCGGTGCCGACGCCACGACAGACCTTGCCCTCATCAAGATTGACGGTAAGAACCTGCCGGCTATCCAGATTGCCAATTCTGACGACGTCAAAGTCGGTGAGTGGGTACTGGCCGTCGGCAATCCGTTAGGACTGAACAACACCGTGACCGCAGGTATCGTATCTGCCAAGGCCCGTTCGATGGGTTCTGGTGTCTCTTCGATGATCCAGACAGATGCAGCCATCAACCAGGGTAACTCGGGTGGTGCATTGGTAAACACCAACGGTGCGCTGATCGGTATCAACGCCATGATCTACTCCCAGACAGGTTCGAATATCGGTTATGGCTTTGCCATCCCCACCACCATCATGAACAAGGTGGTGGCCGACATCAAGCAGTACGGCAACGTACAGCGCGCCATGATCGGCATCAAAGGTTCCGACGTGAACGTGTATGTCGATGCTGAGAAGGAGAAGGGCAACGAGGTGGATCTCGGCACGATGGAAGGTATCTACATCGCAGAGGTCGTGGAAGACGGTGCCGCTGCTGACGCAGGCCTGAAGAAAGACGACGTGATCACCCACATCGACGGACAGAAAGTCACGAAGTTCGGTGAGTTGCAGAACATCATCGCCCAGAAGCGTCCTGGTGACAAGGTTACCTTGACCTATCTGCGCAACAAGTCGAAGAAGAACGTCACGCTGACCCTGAAGAATGAGCAGGGCAACACCAAGGTCGTGAAGAATGCCGATCTCGACGTGCTGGGCGGTAACTTCCGTGCCATCACCGACAGCCAGAAGGAGCAACTGAACATCGGCTACGGCCTGGAAGTGATGAAGGTCAGCGGTGGTAAACTGAAGGATGCCGGTGTACCGAAGGGCTTCATCATCCAGCGCGTGAACGACAAGAGCATCAAGTCGATTGAAGACCTGCAGAGCACCGTGAAGGAAGCCTCAACAAGCAAGGAGCCCGTACTCTATATCCAGGGTATCTATCCTACCGGAAAGAAAGGCTACTTCGCCGTACCGCTCGAAAATGACTAAAACTTAGTTTACAGTTTATAGTTTTTAGTTTACAGTTTACGGTTTACAGTTTACAGATGAAATGCTTGCAAGCCCGGAATCAGCCTATAGAAGTAATCATCTGTAAACTGTAAACTGTCAACCGTAAACAAAAAAAAATCATTTTTTTCCATTTTTCTTTGGTTGTTTCATGAAAATGCCATAACTTTGCATTTTGGCTACAAGAAACCAACCAATGAGACAACTGAAAATCATAAAATCGATTACTAACCGCGAGAGTGCCTCGCTGGAGAAGTACCTGCAGGAAATCGGCAAAGAAGAGATGATCTCTGCCGAGGAGGAAGCAGAACTCGCCCAGCGCATCCGCAAAGGAGATCAGAAAGCCCTTGAGCGGCTGACCAAGGCCAACTTGCGATTTGTTGTCTCAGTAGCGAAGCAGTACCAGAACCAGGGCATGAGCCTGTCCGACCTCATCAACGAGGGCAACCTGGGACTGTTGAAAGCCGCAGAACGGTTCGACGAGACCCGCGGTTTCAAGTTCATCTCGTATGCCGTGTGGTGGATCCGGCAGAGCATCTTGCAGGCCATCTCTGAGCAAAGCCGTATCGTCAGGTTGCCTCTGAACCAGGTTGGGTCGTACAACAAGATCACCCGTGAGATCAGTAAGTTCGAACAGTTGAACGAGCGCCGTCCGTCAATGGATGAGATAGCCGAGAATATTGACCTGCCGACAGAAAAGATTGACGAGGCGATGAGCATCAGCGGGCATCATGTCTCCGTAGACGCACCGTTTGCCGAGGGTGAAGACAACAGTCTGCTCGACGTGATGGTGAACGAAGACATCCCTCCGACCGACAAAGACCTCGTGTTGGAGTCGCTGAAATCAGAGATCCAGCATGCGCTGAATGTCCTGTCTGAACGGGAGCGGAAAGTGATTGAAGACTCCTACGGCATCAACTGTCAGGAACTCACCCTCGAAGAGATTGGTGCGAAATACGGCCTCTCGCGGGAGCGCGTCCGCCAGATCAAGGAGAAAGCCATCCGGAAACTGCGCACCTGCACGAAGAATAAAATATTAAAGACATATTTAGGATAATGAAACCCATCAGACACTTGATACTTGGTACGGCCCTCACGGCGCTGTTCACCTTGATATATTCATCTGCACAGGCAAAGAACATCGTTGAGAAGAAGGCCTATATGTTCGGATTCTCTGCTTCATTCAACGACTCTATCGTCTACTTTACCAACATCCAGGAGATTGACAGCGTGTGGTTCTCACAGAAGAAGAGCCTTCTCGCCGGTCGAAGCAGTTACTCGATGCAGTTGCGCAACTACTGCACAGACAAACTCAACGAGGCTCATCGCACGTGCATCGTCATCGGCGACAAGAAGCGGAAGAAGGTAGAGAAGAAGTATGAGAAGATGAAGAAGATGTACACTCAGAACAAGAAGACGACCTACGACGTCCGTTTCATCCCTGAGGAAGATTTCAAGTTTGTGGCTGTCGACATGAGCCAGAGTGAAAGCCAAGAGACGACACCGAAACCAGAAAAGAAGAACAAGTCACCCAAGGATCAGAAAGGAAAGAAGGGTGGCAAGACGCCTCCTCCATCCAAAAAATAATCCCCGGTATTACCGAGGATTATTGATTTCGAAGAGTTTCATTCTTTCTTCCAATAGCGCATACTGATGGTCCTCGATAAATGAGGTACAGACACGCAGGCCCTCCTGTTCAGAACCACAGGTAATCAGGCAGATGGCCGAGACACCATAGTACATCAACTCATGAGCCAACTCTCCCGACGTCATACCGGGATAGCCAATGGTGAAATAGAAACCGTCGGCGATAGGTTCGTCGAGGTCCTTGTCATACACCACGTAGAAGTTGTGACGGCAGAAGATCTCCTTCAGTTTCCTGGCCCGTTCACCATAGACCGAGATCTCCTTGCGGAAATCATATCTCCCTTCATAAGCAGCGGTAAGCATTGCAGCCAAGGCATACTGGGCACTATGGCTCGTGCCAGAACTCAGCGCATAGAGCATGCGGGTTGAGAAGACAGGGCCAAACGGCAGTCCTTCGTAACGGTTGGCGAGATCGTCGAAATGGCGGTGGAACAAGGCATCCGAGATACAAGTCACGCCAATACGTTCACCCGCATAACTAAACGCTTTCGAACCGCTGATGAGCAACATATAATTGTCTGTGTAACGGGCGACCGTAGCCTGATAGGGTGGTTGGAACGGTGTGGAGAGATCCTTTCGAAAGTCCATGGCGAAGTAAGCCAGGTCTTCCATCACGATCACGTCGTATTTCGTAGCCAGCGTGCCTATCACCTTCAACTCCTCCTCCCGCAGACAGATCCACGAGGGATTGTTGGGATTGGAGTATACGATGGCGCAGATATTCCCTTTCGAGAGATAACTCTCAAGTTTCGCGCCAAGTTTGTCACCGCGATAGTCATAGACATCGAACGTCTCGTATTTCACGCCCATCACCTGCAACTGCATCTTCTGCACGGGGAAGCCCGGATCGATAAAGAGGACCGTATCCTTACGATGGTCACATTGTGAACAGGTAAGGAACGAAGCAAACGTTCCCTGCATCGACCCAGTGACAGGCACACATCCCTCAGGTTTGATGTCTATGCCAATGAAGGCCTTGACGAATTGCGAGGCAGCCTGTTTCAGTACCGGAGTACCCTGGATATCAGGATAGGAATGGGCAATGCCGTCTTCGAGCGCTTTGATCTGGGCGTCGACACCTACCTGAGCGGCAGGAAGGCCAGGGATGCCCATCTCCATCTTGATGAACTCTACCCCACTCTGTTTCTCGGCCTTGACGGCTACCTGTTTCACCTCGCGGATCGTGGCTTTGGCAAAGTCATTGATGCCCAGATCGGCCACAAGACCGTCAACGATTTCTTTCTTAATTGGAGTTTCCATTTCTTTGTTTACAGTTTACAGTTTACGGTTTACAGGTGATTACTTCTAAAGTACTTTTTTACCGTTTATAGTCTAACACTGAATCCAGGGAACAGGTAATCAACTGTAAACTGTAAACCGTAAACCGTAAACAAAAAATAACTATTTCTGCGCCTCCTTACCGATGGCGAGCGCCTTGATGTTGGCCTCTACGACAGCCTCACCCTTACGGCCGAAGACACGACGGATGGCGTCTTCGAGTTTGTCGTACTCAATGCCGAGGGCCTTCTGAGCCGCGCCCAACAGGATCACATTCGCACTACGGGGCACGGCGTTGTCCTTTGCCGCCTGCTCTATATCGAGTACAATCACATTCTTGATCTCGTTGAGATCCTGCCTGATCTTCTCAATATCAGGATAGTTGGGGATATTGACGAAAGGCGTGCTCGACGTGATGATCCAACCGTCCTTTGCCAGGAACGGCAGATAGCGAAGCGCCTCCATGGGTTCCATCGAGATGATGACATCGGCACCACCGAGGGGAATCAGGTCGCTGGCAATGGGATTGCTCGAGATACGCAGATTCGACTGCACATCACCACCGCGCTGACTCATGCCGTGCACCTCAGCCTGCTTGATATAGAGGTTCTCCTTCATGGCGGCCTCGCCGATGATGGTGGCGATAGAGAGGATTCCTTGTCCTCCTACACCGCAAAGTATAATATCTGTTTTCATATATCTATTTGTTTACGGTTTACAGTTTACAGATGATTACCTTTGTGGATACGGCCTCCAGTGATATCAACTGTAAACCGTAAACTGTAAACTGTAAACCAATTACTATTTCGCTTTCTTCTGCTTGAGGTGACGCTGTAGCGTCTGCATGCACTCACGACGGGGGATAATGACGCTCACACCGTGATAGTTGATCTCGTCGCGGATGGCCTGCGTAATCTCGGGCATGTTCTTTGGAATGGGGTTCACCACCTTCAGATGATCCTCAGAGAGGCCTAGTCCCTTGCAGATTGCCTCGAACTTGTTGGTTCCAGCAGAATCCTGTCCGCCCGTCATGGCCGTCGTCAGATTGTCGGAGATAATGACGGTGATGTCCGCATTCTCGTTGATGGCATCGAGCAGACCGGTCATACCCGAATGGGTAAAGGTAGAGTCGCCGATGATAGCGAGAGCCGGCCACTGGCCTGCATCCGAAGCGCCCTTGGCCATCGTGATCGACGCACCCATATCCACACAAGAGTGGATGGCCTTATAGGGAGGCAGAAAGCCCAGGGTATAACAACCTATATCACCGAAGACACGGGCATTGGGGTAGTCGCGCAAGACCTCGTTGATAGCCGTATAGACATCCCGGTGACCGCATCCCTGACAGAGTGCCGGCGGACGAGGAGTCACGTCCTCACAAGGCGCATAGTTCTCACCGTTCTCCTGACCAAGAGCCTTCTTCAGACAGTCGGGATTGAGTTCTCCCGTACGAGGCAGTTCACCTGTCAGACGACCCTTGATGACGGCATTGCCGGGCATCACACCTCGCACCTGGTCCTCGATGAACGGCTGACCCTCTTCAGCAACCAACACTTGCTCGCAGTCGTCGGTCATACGACGGATCAGTTTCTTCGGTATCGGGTATTGTGAGATCTTCAGCACGGGATAAGGGCATCCGTTGGGATAGCACTCCATCAGATAGTTGAAGGCAATACCGCTGGCGATGATGCCGAGTTTATGGTCTTCACCATCGATATACAGATTGTACTTTGAGTCTACGGCCATCTGCTCCAACAGAGGTTGCTGGGCCGTGACGATGTCGTTTCTCCTACGGGCGAAGGCAGGTAGAAGCACCCAGTTGCTGGCTGGAGCATCATAGTTGAGGGCATTCTGCTCACGGGGCGTCTCCTTCACCTCCACGACGGCACGACTATGAGCCATGCGGGTGGTGACACGCATCAGGATGGGGAGTTTCAACTGTTCCGACAGGTCGAAGGCCTCCTGCATCATGTCGTAGGCCTCCTGCTGAGAACTGGGTTCCAAGGTAGGAATCATGGCGAACTTACCATAGAAGCGGCTGTCCTGCTCGTCCTGCGAGGAGTGCATCGACGGGTCGTCGGCCACCAGCACCACCAGACCACCGTTTGTGCCCGTCATTCCTGAATTGACGAAGGGATCGGCACAGACATTCAGTCCCACATGTTTCATACACACCAGCGCCCGCTTGCCCATATACGACATGCCGAGCGCTGCTTCCATGGCCGTCTTCTCATTGGTAGACCAACGGCGATGGATGTTTCTCTCCTTAGCGATGGGCGACTCCTGGATATACTCGGTAATCTCCGTCGACGGAGTGCCGGGATAGGCATATACACCGCTCAGGCCTGCATCGATGGCACCCTGGGCTATTGCCTCGTCACCTAATAATAACTTTTTCATATAAGATTACAATGTTTCGAAATTTATGCCCGCAAAGGTACGACTTTTCAGCCGAATAAACAAAAAAAAGCGGCCTTATTTGCATAAAGCCGCATTTATATTCAACCAGCATTCATTTTAGAAGGAATATCCGACAGTCATGAGCACTTGGTGGCGATTGAACTTCACATTAGTGGCGCCCACACTCTGACCGGGCTCGAAGGCCTGCATGGGATAGAAGTCACCACTGACCGTGCTGTACTGATAGGCGACGTCGAAGTTCCAGCCGCTCACCTTGTAGCCCATACCGCACGTGATGCGATGGGTGTCTTTCCAGTTCACGTAGTCTGTCGTCGAGGCGTAGGCCACGCCAGGAGAATCGAGGAACATATCGCGCACGCCGTCCCTCTCATAGGCTGACGACACATAGTTGTAACCGACTCGCAACGACAGATCGGTGTCGGGCTTGAATTCAATACCAGCCTTCAGCAGGTGGACGGCCTTCAGGGATTTCTCCGTATTAGGCTCCATCGCCTCATCACAATACGAGCGCTCGGTACCATAGTAATTTGTATCGTCAGAGATAATGCGGTTCATCGCCGAACTATAGTCAGACACCTCATAGCCTGCACCCAGAGCCACATTGGTGCCGATGGTATGTCCGAGGCTGACACCGAACTTCCACGGGGTATAGTAACGGAACTTGTAACTCTCGCCCGAGTGCCACGAGTCTTCGAGACCATATTCTGAGTCATTGTTAAAGTCGGTAGAGTTGTCCGACCTCAATTCATACCACGTTGGCGTTGAGATATATAGACCGATTCGGAAAGGTGATGCTTCTACAGGTCTGAAGATGATGCCTGCCTTCACGTCGATACCCGTTCCGTCTATCTCGCGACTGTCCAGATAGTCCACATAGTCCTCATTGCCGTCATTGCCGCCAGGGTTACCCTCGCCATTAACCAGCCGCTCGGTATAGATGGAGAAGCCCTTGTAGTTCACGTCGTGGATGCCGACGGTCACACCCCAGTAGAACCGGTCGTTCTGGTTACCGCTTACGCAGAAGTCGAACTCGCTGATCCATCCCCGCTGAGAACGGTCGAACATATAGTTGTCGGCAGTATTGTAGAACATCGCATAGCCATCGCCGTCTTTTTCTAGGTTCAGGGCATTCAGGTTCAGATAGTCAGCCTGGCTGAAGGTCTGAGCCCGGTAGTTACTCTTCTCGTTCTCATAGCCGATCACCTCGTCGTTGTTATTGAAATCCCAATAGTATCCGCCCTTCCTGACATCCTCGAGATCAGCCTTGTGGTACGACAGATAGTTCTGCGAGGTGTTACGCAGGCTGTTGGCTGCCGAAAGGATCTGGTTGAAGTTGCGGCTCTTGTGGAAGTTGAAGCCCACATTGACGAACGAACGACGGCTGACGCGTGAGGAATAGACCATTCCCAGTTGGTCGAAACTCATCTTCGTACCATTCTTTCCGTCGAACTCTTTCGCACCAGACTGTGTGACGACACCGAACGAGCCACTCACCGTGGAATGACGGAACAGGCCGATACCAGCAGGGTTTGTAGACATCGTCGAGATTTCAGCGCCCAGGGCTTCCATAGCGCCACCCATACCCACATAGCGGGCCGTACCGTTCAGATCGCTGCCCAACACGCGTGCACTCTCATAAGTATCCTGTGCATAGGCCGGCAGAACTGCTGCCAGAGCCAATGCTGCAATATATAACTTCTTCATCTTCATGCCTTAAATATATATTATGAATTATATATCGTATATCATGTAATCAACTGTAAACCGTCAACTGTAAACAAAAGAACTACCTTCTTCCGCCCATACGGCTACCGCCACCGCCGCCTCCACCACGGGAGCCACCGCTGAAACTGCCACCACCGCCGCCGAAACTGCCACCGCTACGAGAGCCACCGCTGAAACTGCCGCTACTGCGCGAGCCGTTAAAACTGCCCGAATTATAAGTACGGTTACCATAATTTGAATTATTATAGGTACGCGACGAGCGATCCACCCGACCATTGCGACTGTTGCCATTGACGGTCCTGTTGCGCAACGAACTCACCCGGCTGCTGTTGGCATAGTTCGACGAGGAACCGCTCCTGCGATAGCCTGCGTAAGTCCCGCCGTCGCGACGGATAGTGCCTGCGCCGATCCTGTTGGCATAAGGCCGACTCACACTGCCGCCATACCATACCACACCGCCATAATAGCCCCAGCCACGATAATACCAGGGATCATACCAACTGCTATAGTAGCCGTAATACCAGGGATCATACCAGCCATAATAGCCCCAGCGGCTATAGTACCAGGGGTCGTACCAGCCCCAGCGACCGTAATACCAAGGGTCATACCAGCCATAGCAAGTGTAGTACCAGGGCGAATGCCAGGCCCAGTCGTAGCGTCCGGCATTGTAGCCAGCCCAGAAGGCCTCGTTGTCCGTGAGCCTGTAGTCCTCAAAACGGCTCATCCGCTTCGTCAACTTGAAGTCCTCGTCAGAGACCGAGTCACTGGCCAGCGAGTCGCTGGGATAGACACCCTTCTCCGGACTGAAGACGATGATGTCGTTCGCCGTCGTATCATTGTCAAGCACCTCAACAGTACTCCTGCCCCGACGATTATACTCATCTATGCTACGGTCGCTACCCGAGTAATACACATCGGTAGGCATACCGTAATTGTCCGTCACCTTCTCTGCACTCTTTTTCTTTGGAACGAAATAGAGGTCATCAACCTGCGCCACCATCGACAAAGGCAGCATACCGGCGAACATGGAAATCAGCAACAGTTTCTTCATTTTCTAAGCATTTTAATTGGTTCACGGTGCAAAAATACTGCGAATTTACTTGCAAAAGTACGGAAAAACCCTAACTTATGATAGGATTTTCCCTATTTTTTGTAATTTTGCGGTAAAAATTAACATCCTTATGAAATATTTTGAGGTAGAATTCACCATTTCGCCCTACTCCGCCGACGCCTGCGACCTGCTTGCCGCTCTTGCCGGAGACGCAGGATTCGAGACGTTCGAGGAGACGGAGACAGGCCTCCTCGGCTATGTCCAGCAGTCACTCTTCTCGGAAGCAGCCTTGCAGGAATCTATCGCCGACTTCCCCTTCGAAGGAGTCAGCATCCGCTACGACGTCCGCGAGGCTGAAGACCGCGACTGGAACGAGCAATGGGAGCAGGAAGGTTTTGAGCCGATTGTGGTCTCGAGGAGTGAGGAGTGTGGAGTGAGGAGTGAGGAGTGTGGAGTGTGGAGTGAGAATACTTTTGAGGGAATCATCATTCACGACGGCCGCCATCTGCCCTCAGAGGTATCCTCTCATCTCTCGCCTCTCACCTCTCGCCTCTCGCCTCTCACCTCTCACCTCTTAGAGATCGAGATCGATGCCCGCCTCGCCTTCGGCACAGGCACCCACGAGACTACCCGCATGATCTGCGCTACCCTCCTCGACCTCTTCTCCGCCAAGAATCCATCTCCCTCCGCCTCTGACAATTCTCTTTCCTCTTTCCTCTTTCCTCTTTCCTCGAAAGAAAAGCCCTCCACGCGAGTCCTCGACTGCGGCACAGGCACAGGCATCCTCTCCATCTGCGCCCTGAAACTGGGAGCCACTGAGGCCGTCGGCTACGACATCGACGAGTGGAGTGTGGACAATGCCCGCCACAATGCCGTCATCAACCGCGTAGACGACCGCTTCACATCCCTGCTCGGCGACGCTACTATATTAAATAAGGTGGAAGGCACGTTCAGCCTCGTGATGGCCAACATCAACCGCAACATCCTGCTCAACGACCTCCCCCTGTTCCGCCAGAAGATGGCCCCAGGCGCCGTTCTCATCCTCAGCGGTTTCTACACCGCCGACAGTCCCCTGCTCATCGACAAGGCAGCCACAATCGGTCTCACCCTCCGGCAGCAGCAAGCCGACAACGACTGGTCCTGCCTGACCTTCAGGGCGTGAAATCTATAATCAAATACAAGTTTAGCCTCTGGCGCGCTTACTTGCCGAAGCCGATGGGATGGTTCAGCAGGATGATGCTCGTGTCGGCCAGTTTCAGTTCGCGCTTGATGGCGTCCTTGTCCATCATCGCCCGTGCCACCGTGTGCAGACCGAGCGCCGTGCAGGCCAGATAGATGTTCTGCGACACATAGCCAGCGTCCACACCTCCGTAGCGGTTGTTGTCCATCCGCTCGTTGTCCTTCGTGCTCACGAGTATCAGGCTCACGGGAGCCGTCTTGGCAAAGTCCTGCCCTGCTGCGAGGCTGGGGCGGATGTCGGTCATGGTGACGGGCTCCAGCGTGTTCTCCTTAGGCATATAACGGCAGACGCCGTACTGGGAGCACACAAACACCTTGATGTCCTGCATGTTGACGGCCGAGGGTGCAGTGATCTTGCCCGTGGCGGGGTCGCTGATGCCGCAGGCGGCCCAGAGGATGGTCGACACAGTCTGCAGGTCTACCTCCTTTTCCGTCATGTCGCGATACGAGCGACGCTGCTTCAAGGCGTCGCCGAGCGTCATGGAGAGTTTCTGTACTTCGGGTTGTGGCAACTCGATGGCACCCTGTGCCTTCACCGTTGTGCCCATCATCAGCAGGGCCAGCATGGTCAATAAAGTCTTTTTCATTTCTGTTGGTTTTTTATGATTACACACACTATTTCTGATTTACTTCATCCTATTATATTTCCTGATCTTCTCCAGCATCGCGTCATACCACACTTTGGAGCCCGGTTTCTGATAGCGGCCATTACCTGTGGCCGACGGTGTGAAATCGGTTCCGCACTCTTCTGTGATGGTGACGATGCCACGCTCAGAGAGTGTGAACAGATCGTCGCCCTCTACGGCCTGGATCACGGTCAACGGATCCCACATCCTCTGCCCTGTATCGCATTTGTAGTTCATATATACCTGCTTGATGGGGTGGATGTCAGTCCAGTCGATGTCGCTGATCACTAATTCAGGTCTATAGTCAATCTCGTTGCCCACCTCCATGGGAGAGAATACAACATCCACATCGCGAGGCCACGAATTAAAGAGCAGTTTGGCATAGGTCGGATCCTGAAGGAAATTATAGTCGGGCTCGTGCGACGCGGTGAACACACCAGCCATGATATAGAGGCATTTCACCTTCTGGCGCACCAGTTCTACGCCCGTGAGCAACGAGACGTCGTCGGGGCCGGAGTGCAGCAGTTGAACCAGGCAGGAGACAAAGCCCGTGGAGCAGATGCTGACCGAATGGTCGGGCTGCGAAACGAGCAACTGCCGGTAGAGTTGCCATCCGTTGGGCAGAGTAGAACAGTCGCTGACGGTTCTCTTGAACATCAGTTCCCCATTATCGGTCTTATGCTTGTAGAGATTCTTGTAATCGATAAACACAGTGGGATTCTTGATGCCGCCTCGCTCCACGCCGATGGGTACGTTGCCATAGCCGAAATAAGTGTTCATCACGTCAGCCAGAGCACCATATTCCTCACCTTGTCGGTCCACCACGACGCCAAGCAGTTTGCAGCGCCCCTCGTTTGCATATTGATAAAGCATCTCCAAGGCGATGAGGTCATCGGTCGAGGAGCCGATATCCGTATCGAGTATCACGAGAGGAACGCCCTTGTATTCTGCTGGTCCTGGCTGTACGGGGTTGTCGTCAGCGTCGCCCGTACACGATAAGAGTAATGATAAACTGCAAACGTGGACGGCGATCAGCATCCATTGCATGATTTTTTTCATTGTCTGTACTGTGATAGTTTTTTACGTTTGAGGCCTTCTCTGGAGGGGAAAGCAAGCCCGCCCCCTGAAAAAAGGAGCGGACTTTTGCTATACAAACAAAAAAGAGGATTTCTTATCGGATGCGGTCCAGCGAGCGCACCAACTTCTCATCGGCATTGATGGCATGACGGGCCATCAGATAAAAAATGAGGGCGATGGCAGGCAGGACGGCTGGCCATGAAGGCCGGAAGTCGACGGTACCCCACGTCTTGTTGTCGACGGTCTGCGCCACAACGAAGAAGCAGATATACCATCCGACGATCAGCAGCACGTTGAGCGCGCAGAAGAGCGCCTGGATCTTGCGGTTGCGGAAGATGAAGATGGTATAGGCACCGAGGGCAGCCGTAGGCAGCAGGATGGCGAACAGGGGCCAGGTGTCGAAGTGGCGGTGACCCAGAGGGTCGGTAAACCACAGGTTGTACACGCGGGCCACATCGAGTCCTGCCGCATTGTAGGAGCCTATCTGCATGCAGAGGCAGACGACGGTCAGGATGACGGCCGCCAGGAGGAAAAGGGTCTGTTTACGCTGCCACATGGGGGACGGGGTTAGAAGTTGTTCTCCTGGTTCTCACGAGCGGGGTCACGCCAGTAGACCTTGTCCTCGATGAACTCCTGCGTAGCCAGCAGCGTAGGCTTCGGCAGTTTCTCGTAGTAGCGGGAAATCTCGATCTGCTCGCGGTTCTCGAACACTTCCTCCAGCGAGTCATTATATGAGGCGAACTCGGCGAGTTTCTTGCTCAGGTCTTCCTTGATCTGGACGCTGATCTGGTTGGCGCGCTTGGCGATGATGGCCACGCTCTCGTAGATGTTACCTGTGTCGCGGCAGAGATCCATGATGTTGCGCGATACGGTGTTGATGGGTGCTTTTGATTTCTTGTAATCCATGATGATATTTATGATTTACTGATTTACTGATTTTATTCCTCGTTGGTGACTTCCTTGGTGACTTTCTTGCACTTGACGATATACTTCTCCGCCAGGGCGACGTTCTTCGAGTCGGGGAACTCGTTGATGAAGCCGTAGCACTCATCCTCGGCATCCCTGTAGCGGTCGACGCGCTTCTCGTCGGAACTGTTCTCTGCCAACTGGAACTTGCTCTTCATGATGAGCAGCATGAAGTCCTCGCGCAGGCTGCAATAGGGGTAGTTCTTCAGCGTGTTCTGGGCGGTGATGATGCTGGCATTATAGTTGCTCTCCTCGTTGGAGTTGATATTGCCGAAGTAGCCGCCGAGGTTATAATAGAGTTGGGCGGAGAGGAACTCCTTCTGGATGAGTTTGTCGGTCAGTTCATACAACCGCTCCTGGGCCTGCGACCTGAGGCGGGAGTCGGGAAAGAGGTCCATGAACTGCTGATAGGCCGTGATGGCGCCATTGGTAGGCGACTGGTCGAGACGCGGTTCGGGCGAACTCTGGTAGAGCGACTGGCCTATATAGAAATAGGCGGGCTCGACATAATGGCCACGAGGATAACTCGACGTGTACTTCCTGAACGTCTCCGAGGCAGCCTCGTAGTCCAGGTTGCAGTACTGCGCCATAGCCAGCAGATACAGGCTCTCCTGAGCCTCGTCGCTACCCTTCTTCATCGTCACCAACTCCTGCAGCAGACTGGCTGCATGCTGGTACTTGCCACGGGCGAAGGCCTCCTTGGCATATTCGTACTTCGCCTCGTTGTCGCCATACTTATAGACAGCGTTGAACTCCGATGCGCAACTGCACATCAGAAGGGTGGCGAGTGATGCTATGATGACTGTTTTCTTCATTTCGGGGTGCAAAGTTACACATTTTCTATAATTCCACCAAATAAATTAAGGATTATTTGGTAGTTCTTCGATTTATTCGTACCTTTGCAGTCTATGAGCAAATATATCTTAACATCAGACTACCAGCCCACGGGCGACCAGCCAGAGGCCATCCGTCAACTGACGGAAGGGCTGGAGCGGGGCGACAAGGCCCAGGTGCTGCTCGGCGTGACGGGTTCGGGCAAGACCTTCACGATGGCCAACGTGATAGCCAACTGGAACCGCCCTACCCTCATCCTGAGCCACAACAAGACGCTGGCGCACCAACTCTACGTCGAGATGAAGGAGTTCTTTCCGCAGAACGCCGTCGAATATTATGTCAGTTATTATGACTACTACCAGCCCGAGGCTTATCTGCCGACGACCGACACATATATCGAGAAGGATCTGGCCATCAACGACGAGATAGACCGTCTGAGACTCTCAGCCGTATCGAACTTATTATCAGGTCGTAACGATGTAATTGTTGTATCATCAGTTTCATGTATTTACGGCATGGGAAGCCCGGTGGCCTTGCAGGAGAATGTCATCGAACTGCAAGTGGGACAGAAACTGAGTCGCAATGCTTTGTTAAGGAAATTAGTGCAGTCGCTCTACGTGCGTAACGACCTCGACCTGCAGCGCGGCAACTTCCGCGTGAAAGGAGATACCGTCGACATTGCGATGGCCTATTCAGAGGTGGTGCTGCGCGTCACGTTCTGGGACGATGAGGTCGACGCCATCGAGGAACTGGACGGTGTGACCTACGACCGCATCGCCAGATTCCAGGACTACCGCCTCTACCCCGCCAACCTCTTCATGACCTCTGAGGAGCAGACGAACATCGCCATCCACGACATCCAGGATGACCTGATGAAGCAGATTGCCTTCTTCGAGGAGATGGGCGACGGCATCAAGGCGCAGAGGATCAAGGAGCGCGTGGAGTACGACATGGAGATGATCAAGGAACTGGGCCACTGTTCGGGCATCGAAAACTACAGTCGCTACTTCGACGGCCGGAAGGCGGGCGAACGGCCCTACTGCCTGCTCGACTTCTTCCCCGACGACTATCTGCTCTTCATCGACGAGAGCCACGTCTCCGTGCCACAGATCAACGGCATGTACGGCGGTGACCGCAGCCGCAAGCAGAACCTCGTGGAGTACGGTTTCCGTCTGCCTGCCGCCTTCGACAACCGCCCCCTGCGCTTCGAGGAGTTCCAGCAGGAGGTCAATCAGGTCATCTACGTCAGCGCCACGCCGGCAGACTTCGAACTGCAAGAGGCAGAGGGCATCGTGGTGGAGCAGGTTATCCGACCCACAGGCCTTCTGGACCCCGAGATAGAAGTGCGTCCCAGCGAGAACCAGATCGACGACCTGCTGAACGAGATTCAGATCCGTAAGGAACGCGGCGAGCGCGTGCTGGTGACCACGCTGACCAAACGGATGGCCGAAGAGATGGCCGACTACCTCGTGAGACACGGTGTGCAGACGAACTATATCCACAGCGAGGTGAAGACCCTCGAGCGCGTGCAGATCCTCAACGACCTCCGACTGGGGAAGTACGATGTGCTCGTGGGTGTAAACCTGCTGCGTGAAGGCCTCGACCTGCCCGAGGTATCGCTCGTGGCTATCCTCGACGCCGACAAGGAAGGCTTCCTGCGCAGCCATCGCAGCCTGACGCAGACCGCAGGCCGCGCCGCCCGTAACGTGAACGGCAAGGTGATCATGTATGCCGACACCATCACCGCCTCCATGCAACTCACCATCGACGAGACGCTGCGGCGAAGAGAGAAACAGATCCGCTACAACGAGGAACACGGCATCACGCCTAAGCAGATCGTGAAGAACATCAGCCAGGCCGCCCTCCAGCAGGACAACCGCGCCGACACGAAGGAACTGCGCCGGGAGTTCGGCATCACTGCCGCAGACACGACGATGGCCGCCGATCCTATCGTGGCCCGCATGACCAGACCGCAGATGGAGAAGTATATCGCCGAGATCCAGCAGCAGATGAAGGAGGCCGCCAAACGCCTCGACTTCCTCCAGGCGGCACAGTATCGCGATGAAATCGTCCGTTTGCAAAAAGAGTTGGAACTGAAGTAAAGGTGAAAAGGTGAAAGGGTGAAAGGGTGAAAGAGTGAAAAGGTGTAGATGTGAAAAGGTGAAAAAGTGAAAAAGAAGGATGCGAAACGTTAAAAGTATTTGATACAACTGTGATTTCACCTTTTCACCCTTTCACCTTTTCACTTTTATTCGTACCTTTGCACCCATATTCACATAAATACTGAAAAGATGAAACAGATTTTGATAGCCCTGCTGATGGTGATGCCCTTGATGGCATCGGCCCAGGACAACACATGGGAACGTGTCGAAGTGGTAGAGCAACCCAAGGAGAACCCCGATGCCAAGTATCTGGAACCCAATGCCGTACCAGAGGTAGATGGCAAGGTGGTGTTCCAGACCACCCTACACGCTGAGGGCAAGACTGCCGATGAGATCTATGACATCCTGCTCAAGCAACTGACGAAGATGACCACCGAGCCCAATCAGATCGGCGGCAGCGTGGTTGTGGTCAATGACCGTACGAAGCACGAACTGGGTGCCGTCTTCCACGAGTGGCTGGTCTTCAGGGACAACACGTTCAACCTCGACCGCACACAGATGAACTACCATATCCTGGTTTCCACTCGCGACGGCGAAGCCGATGTCACCATCAAGAACATCACTTACGACTACGACCTGGATCGCAAGCCGCAGCATTACACCGCCGAGAAATGGATCAACGACAAGAATGCCGTGAACAAGAAGCACACCAAACTCTACCCGATATCGGCTAAGTTCCGCCGCAAGACCATCGACCGTAAAGACTTCATATTCAACAAGTTTAACGATCTTATTAACGAGAAATGATAAGCAAGGATCAGATACGCAACTGGCTGAACATCATCTTCATGCTCCTGGCAGTCGTCGGGGTGATCTACTATCTGAGCAAGGACCGGACGGTGGGCACCTATATCATCCTGATTGCGATGTGCTTCAAGATTGCCGAATCATCCTTGAGAATGCTGAAATAAGAGGTGAGAGGTAAGAAATAAGAGGTGAGAAATAAGAGGTGAGAGGTAAGAGGTAAGAGGTGAGAGATATGACTGAAGCAGAGAAGAAGATGCGATTCAATCAATGGCTGAGGGTGATAGTGTTACTGTTCACCCTTTCACCTTTTCACTCTTTTACCTCATCGTACGCTCAGGACACTTATAACCAGATAGACGAATACGGCAACGTGACGCAGCGTACTGACAACAAGAACTTCAACAAGCACAACAACGACACGACGCGCAACAAAGAGGTGCCCAAAGGCCTCCACGCCTGGACCATCGACCGCACCTTTGGCGACAGGACCCCCGCTGTGCCCGATACCCTACCACACCTCTTCATGAACACCACGTTCAATAGCGGCATGTACGGCGAATACAGTCATACTGGCAGCAACTACACAGCCCGCCAGAGCCGTATCTTCTTCAACCGTCCCGCTACCGAGGTCTACTTCTTCTCCCAGCCTTACAGTTTCGTAGAGAAGCGACCGGAGAAATTCCTCTTCGTCAACACCCTCTCGCCCTATACCACCATCCTCTACGACAACTGTGGTGACAAGACCAGCGGCGAGGATCATATCGACGCGCTGTTCGCCATCAACGTCAACAAACGGCTCAACTTCGGCTTCGACCTCGAATATGCCTACGACCGGGGCTACTTCCAGAATCAGAACCAGTCGCACTTCAACGCGACGCTCTTCAGTTCGTATATTGGCGACAAATACAACATGCACGCCTTCTTCACCACCAGCCATCAGAAGGTTGAGGAGAATGGCGGACTGGAGAGCGACGAATACATCACACACCCGGAACTCTCCACCGAGTCGTACAGCGAGAACGAGATACCCACGGTGCTCTCAGATACCTGGAACCGTAACGACCACCAGCACCTGTTCTTCACCCACCGTTATAACCTCGGATTCTACCGCAAGGTGAAGATGACCGACGAGGAGATCAAGGCCCGACAGTTTGCCGAGGCCTCGAAGAAAGAAAAGGAAGAGCGCGAGGCCAAGCAAGCCCTTGAAAACGGCGAGGAGCCTCCCCAGAAGCAGATGCCCGAGGGGCGACCCAGCGGCCGACCTGACCACGCCCGTGTCATGGGTGCTGAGCCGAAGGCCCTGCTCGACTCTCTGGCAGCACAGGCCGTCGATACCACCCGCATCAAGATCGAAGACCAGGCCACGCTCGACAGTCTGATGCGCGCCCAGGCCATCCAGGACTCCATCGATGCCACCATGAAAGACGAGTTCGTCCCCGTCACCAGTTTCTTCCACACCCTCGAATGGAACAACTACCGCCATGTCTACCTGGCATACACCTCGCCCGAGAAATACTATCTGAACCGCTATCTCGACAAGGCAAACGAACTGAATGACTCCATCAACGACGTGACGAACCACCGCATGCTGAAGAATGTCTTCGGCATCGGACTGCTGGAAGGATTCAACAAATATGTGAAGGCAGGCCTCAAAGTGTTTATCTCCCACGAGAACCGCTATTTTGAGATGGTCGACACCGTAGGAAGCCTCGCCACCCGCAGCAGTTGGAAGGAGAACGACATCACCATCGGCGGACTGCTCAGCAAGACCCAGGGGCGCACCCTGCACTTCAACGCTGGGGCAGAGGCCTGGATCGCTGGCGATAACATCGGGCAGTTGCATCTCGATTTCAGCACCGACGTCAACTTCCCCCTCTTCGGCGATACGGTACGCCTGGCGGCGAAGGCCTATTTCCATCGTGACAACCCGGGCTTCTTCCAGACCAAATATCACGGCAAGCATGTATGGTGGGACAACAACGACCTCTCTGCCGAGACCCGGACCCGGCTGGAAGGCCGATTCTCCTATGAGAAGACCAACACCATGCTGCGTGTAGGCATCGAGGAGATACAGAACTACACCTACTTCGGCATGAGTTACGACAATACCGACAACAGGCATACGGACCTCACTACCGGCGTCTTCCAGGAGTCGGGCAATATCAATGTCATGATGGCACAACTCCACCAGAACTTCCGGCTCGGTCCGTTAAACTGGGAGAACGTCATCACCTATCAGAACAGCAGCAATAAAGAGGTATTGCCTCTGCCCACGTGGAATATCTTCACCAACCTCTATCTGAAATTCAAGATTGCCAAAGTGCTCGGCGTGGAACTGGGTGCCGACGCCACGTGGTTCAGCAAGTACTACGCTCCCGACTTCAGCCCGCTCATCAGCCAGTTTGCCGTGCAGAAGAATGCCGCAAGCCGCGTCGAACTCGGCGGATATCCCTTTGTCGATGTCTATGCGAACATGGTGCTGAAGAAGGTGCGCTTCTTCCTGATGATGAGTCACGTCAATGCGAACTCCGGGAGCCGCATGCAATTCCTGACCCCCCACTACCCCACCAACAGTTCGGTGATACACTTCGGCGTGTCGTGGGTGTTCTTCAACTAAGGAGAAGTCAAGGCATCAGGCCAAGAGCAATCCGACGGCGACACAGAGGCCGTAGATGAAGATGTTGCGGGCCGTCTCGCCCAGACAGAGGTTCAGCGCCTTACCCTGATAGGTCCTTTTGATACGGAGATACGTGAAGACATGCAGCACGAAGTACAATAGCGGGAAGACCGTTGCCAGCAGATGGCCATTCAACCAGAATGTGCCCCCCAGGATCATGGCTCCCACGCCAACGCCCAGATACAGTTGCAGCCCGGCCTCCGGACCCAGTCTTACGACGAGGGTCTTCTTCCCGGCCAGACGGTCATTATCCCTGTCGCGGAAGTTATTCACGATCAGCAGCGCATCAATCACCAGCCCGCAGGCTACCGACGCCAGGAACACCTCCCACGTCATATCGTGTATCTGCACGTAGTAGGTGCATCCCACCGGTATGAGCCCGAAGAACACGAGCACCAGCACGTCGCCCAGTCCCTCATACGAGAAGAACGTCGTATAGAGGAAGGCGAACACCACGCACAGGGCCCCGATCAGGATCATCTCCAGTCCGCCATACCACGCTAAGGGCAGTCCGATGACACAAGCGGCGCAGGTCGTAGCGGCAATGGCCTGCTTCATCGCATTCAGCGTCACCCACCCCTGGGCACACGCCCGCCGAGGTCCCAGACGCGTCTCCGCATCGTCGGAACCATTCACGAAGTCGAAGAAGTCGTTGATCAGGTTCGCATCGATCTGCATCGCGAAGGCAAAGAGCAGACAGAGCAGGGCTGCCGTCCAACTAAACACATCACCGTCATACTGCCTGGCATCCACATAGGCCAAAGCCGCACCTATCATCACAGGCACAGCAGCCCCCGACAACGTCTTGGGTCTGGCGGCCAGCAGCCATGCTTTGAGAGAATTCGTCTTGATTCTTGATTCTTCCGTCATATTTTCTCCATTTTATTTGCAAAAGTACGCAGAATTTCGTATATTTGCAAGCATAAAACCAACTTTTTATGATACAAAACGTTCCTAGCCTTGATTTGGTAGAGTTCATTGAGACCAAGATCCTGCCCCAATATGCCGCTTTCGACGCTGCCCATAACATGGAGCACGTCACCCGTGTCATCCGTCACTCCCTCGAACTGGTGAAGGTGACGGGCGCCGACGTGAACATGGTCTACGCCATCGCAGCCTATCACGATCTGGGCATGTCGGGTCCCCGCGCTGTCCATCATATCACCGGCGGCAAGATCCTCGCTGCCGACGCCCGGCTGAAGAAATGGTTCTCGCCCGAGCAACTGAAAGTGATGCGTGAGGCCGTCGAAGACCACCGCGCCTCCGCCTCCCACTCTCCGCGAAGCATCTACGGGAAGATTGTGGCCGAAGCCGACCGCGACATCGAGAAGGACGTCGTCATCCGCCGCACCATCCAGTACGGTCTGGCCAACTATCCGCAACTCGACCATGAAGGCCACTGGAAGCGCTTCAAGGAACACATGGACAACAAATACTCGAAAGACGGATATATCAAACTCTGGATTCCCAACTCGCCGAATGCCATTCGCCTCAACGAACTCCGCAACCTCATCGCCAACCCTGCGGAACTGCGCAAAGCCTTTGAGAGGATGTTTTCAGAGGTGAGTGGAGAGAGGTAAGAGGCTCCAAGCTCAAACCTCAAAGCTCAAAGCTCCAAGCTCTTACCTCAGATAATAATAATATATGTACGCGAGGACAGCGATCAGCACCAGCGTCACCACCGTCCTCACCATACACGACACCACGCGCTTGATGATCAAAAAAGCAATGATAATTGCTGCAAGCATCGCAGCATAATAGCCAATATTCTCCATTTATCTGAACAGTTTTCTGAATGCCATAGGAACGGGTGTCTCAAACTCCATGGGCTCGCCCGTCACCGGATGATGGAAGCAGAGCAGCCAGGCGTGCAGGCAGAGCCGCCCCAGCGGGTCGTCGCCGTTACCGTATTTGGAGTCTCCACACACAGGATGCCCCATATCTGCCGAGTGCACGCGGATCTGGTTCTTCCGTCCCGTCTCCAACTTGAACTCCACCAGCGAGTGCTCCGTGGTGCGGTCCATCACATAGAAGTGGGTCACCGCATATTTGCCGCCATTATCCACGGGCGACGAATAGGTCACGTAGGCCTTGTTGTCCTTCAGCCAGTTGGCAATCGTCCCCTCGTCATCCGCCACCTCACCAGAGCAGACGGCCACATAGCGGCGGTCGTACACGATCTGATGCCAGTTATGCTCCAGTATCTGTTCCGTCTCGATGTCCTTGGCATAGACCATCAGCCCGCTGGTGTCGCGGTCCAGCCGATGCACAACGTGGGCGGTACACTTCTGCCTCGACTTCTTGAAATAGTCATCGAGCACCGACTTCACGTTCAGGCTTGAGTGCCCTGCTGCCATCGAGAGTATGCCGATCTCCTTCTCGATCACGATCAGCCACTTGTCCTCGTACACGATCTTCACGTAGCGGCTCTTGAATCCCTTCTGGTTCCGTTTCGTATTGCTCACCGACACCTTCATGCCCCGCTCCAGGGGGAAGTCAAACTGGCTCACGGTCTTGCCGTTCACCTTGATGCCCCGCCCTTGCAGCGTCGCCTTGACTTTTGAGCGGGTCTGACCCACGTTTTTCAGCAACCACTCCAATAAAGGCAGCGGTTCCTCAACAGTATAGTGCGTGTAGTCGCCCTCGCGGTTATGGTCTGAACTGTATCTCATTTCCTCTGCAAAATAATATCTGACAATTTCACATGATCCCTAACATTGACTTCACCATCATCGTTCAA
>ONPM01000187.1 GCA_900319715.1 uncultured Prevotella sp. | reverse complement strand
ACGTTCTCCAGGATGATGCTGTCTCTGATGGTCGTGCTGCTGCTCAGCGTCAGGCCCGTGGTCAGCGTCGACAGCATCCACTGACTCAGGCGGTCGCTGCGCAGGTTGTCGGGGTTGCTGATGTAGTAGCGGCGCTGCTTGTCGCACTCGATGATCAGTCCGAACATGTCGAGGATGGTGGCGCGGAACTTGTTGAAACTGCTCCTCGGCAGCGGGTTGCCCTCATCCACTTTGTCGTCCACCCACCGCTCGTTCAGGTCTTTCAACTTCATCCGCCCGCTCTGCTGCAGCGCGTTCACGATCCACACGTAGCGATGGAAAAGTTGTCCTGTGGTCAGGCTTGCGGTAGAGGGTGCCGTCCTTGATGTCGAAGGCCTCATACCACCCGTCCATATTGGCCACCACGCCGTTCACGCGCTCCCTGTTCATCGAGTGGACGTCGCGCCCGTAGGGATTGTCTTTTCCGAAAGCAACGAAGTTGACGAAGGCTGCTCCATACTTCGCCCTCCATTCCTCAGCCAAGGCCAGGAAGAAGCGCTGCTTCATCCGTTTCAGGTGGTCGCCGGTATAGCCGTTGGCGGCGAGGCGGTTCTGATAGGCCTGATAGGCTATCTCCCCACCACCCAGGTCGGCGATGTTCTCTGACAGTGTGGTCTTGCCGTCGGCCTTCACGCCGGGCATCTCCCAGGGCAGCACGTCGTAAGACGAATAGCACTCCACGAGCCTCTCTGCGCGACGGTCGAACTCAGCCTTGTCGGCCTCACTGGCCCAGATGCCTTTTGCGGTATAGTTGCCGTCCTTGTCGAACTGCGTTCCTTCTTTGTCGAATCCGTGCGTCATCTCGTGGCCCACGGTGCTGAGCGACTCGTAGTTGATGGCCAGGCTCTGCGACGGGTCGTAGTAAGGCGGCAGGACATAATAGGGCAGAATGTTCATCGAATTGTAGTATTCATCATAACTGGCATTCTCAAAGCCCAGCCAGCCGTCAGCACTCATAACAACGGCTGTGAACGACTCCTCTGTCCTGCTCTTGCCGACAATGGCCTTCAGCAGGTTCTGGCGGGCCCTGCGCATGATGTAGACATCCTCGAGCAGCGACTGGCTCTTCGAGAAGTCGGGCAGGCCTTCGCTGATCCAATGGTCGGGATAGGCGATGTTGAATACCATGGCGTTCAGTTTATCCAAGGCATTCTGCTTTGAGCCTTCGCTCATCCACTCGTTGGACTTGATGCGCTGGGCAAATGCGGCTGTCATCTCCTGGCAATAGTGCTGGTATTCTTCTTTACATCCGGCAGGCACCATCTGTTCGGCCACCATCTTTGAGCGCAGGTAGCACAGATAATAGTGCTTCAGTGTCTCCTCGATCGTTTTGAGGCTCAGTTCCTCGTTTTTCGTCACAGGATTAGATTGGTATTCGGCGTTCGCCTCCTCCATCGTCTTCTGCGAGATGAGGGCATAGTCAAAAGTGTAATGATCCTTGATCAGTTCCTTCAGGATCGTAACGGCATGCTCCTTGTGTGTAAAGGCTTTCTGCCAGTTCTCCATATCATAATTAAACGACTCGAAATCAGCCGCCTGCTGATGCAGCAATGCGGCCCAGTCCTCAACCGTATAGCACACCTCGGGGTCGATGCCCATGCCCTCAAGAATATATTTGATGAACGAGTACTTCCCCGGGATGCTGCGGGAGCCGCTCTTACCGCTTACGGGCACGAGGTGCTGCATCAGTTCGGGATGCTTTTTGACCAGTTGTCTGAACGAGGGCACCTTGCCGCCTGGTGCGGCATCGCCCGAAGAATTCTTAGTGTCAGAAAATGATTCGCTGTTTAAGTTGACGTACAGGCATATCTTGCCGTTATAGCCGAAAGGCTGAAGCCAGATGCATGAACTCACGCCCATCGCCGACATCTTGCCGAAGGCGCGCATCACGTCTTCAGGCGTCGTGGCGGCCTCCAGTCCGCTCTGCTTCAGCACGTCGTCGTACAACTTCCGGGCCGAGGCGGCCGCCTCCGAGTTGGGGTCGGCCCACTTCAGGTGGCTCTTGTAACGGCTGTAGTTGTCGTCGGTCAGACTGTTCACCCTGTCTGTGAACGAGGGCTTCACATCATAAAAGCGATAGGTGATGTTGGCTTTCGGGTCGATGGGGGTGTTCTTCCACCACGTGCCGATGCAGTGCATGAAGAAGTCGTCGCTGAGTTTCACCGACTTGTCCATATAACTCTCGTCGATCCACCA
>ONPM01000026.1 GCA_900319715.1 uncultured Prevotella sp. | reverse complement strand
GCATGGACAACAATCTGTTTGTCTCCACCTATATGCTACAGTTGCCAGATAAGGCTACACTCGAGAAGTTCCTGCACGACGAAATGCAGGATATGCATGAGCCGGAGTGATATCGTTGGTTCAATCTATGAGTTTCAATATTTTTTCGAGAAGTTGATTGAAATAAAAAATCTAGGCTGATGATAAACACTCTAGATTTGAAAAATATCTGGAAAGTGAATACGGATTCATTTTTTTTCGTTACCTTTGCACAAAAATAGCAGATTATGGACGAGAAAGAGAGAATCATACAACTGCGGAAAGAACTGCACGAGCATAACTACAGGTACTATGTGCTGAACCAGCCGACAATCGGCGACCAGGAGTTCGACTTCATGATGCACGAACTGCAGGACCTGGAGGCGAAGCATCCTGAGATGGCAGACGAGAACTCCCCTACCCAACGCGTGGGCAGTGACCTGAACGAGGAGTTCAGGCAGGTGGAGCATAAGTATCCGATGCTGTCGTTGGCCAATACCTATAACGAACAGGATGTGGCCGATTGGTACGAGAGTGTCAGCAAGGGACTGGCTGGCGAAGACTTTGAGGTGTGCTGCGAGATGAAATACGATGGTCTCTCCATCTCGCTGACCTATGTAGAAGGAAGGCTGACGCAGGCCGTGACGCGTGGCGACGGTGTTCGTGGCGACGATGTGACGGCGAATGTGAAAACCATACGCAGTATTCCTCTTGTATTGACACCACCAGCATCCAACGACCTCTTTGCTACCCCATCCTACCCTCGCGAGTTCGAAATACGTGGAGAGATTCTGATGCCCTGGGCCGTGTTTGAACGACTGAACAAGGAGCGCGAGGAAGCAGAGGAGCCGCTCTTCGCCAATCCACGTAATGCTGCCAGCGGCACCCTGAAGAGCCAGAAGTCCAGCCTTGTGGCAAGTCGCCAACTCGACGCTTACCTTTATTATTTATTGGGTGAGGAACTGCCAGCCGAGGGGCACTATGAGAATCTGGAGGTGGCTCGTTCCTGGGGCTTCAAGATCAGCGAGGGCATGAAGAAGGTGAAGACGCTGCAGGAGATCTACGACTTCATCAACTATTGGGACAAGGCTCGCAAAAGCCTTCCTGTAGCCACAGACGGTATTGTGTTGAAAGTGAACTCAGTAAGACAGCAGCGCTCGCTCGGGTTTACAGCCAAGAGTCCACGCTGGGCCATCGCCTATAAGTTCAAGGCTGAGCGTGTCTGCACCCGTCTGAATGAAGTGACTTATCAGGTGGGACGTACTGGAGCCGTCACCCCTGTAGCCAATATGGATCCTGTGCAGTTGGCAGGCACCACCGTGAAAAGGGCAACCCTGAACAACGAGGACTTCATCCGCAGTTTCGATCTGCATATCGGCGACTATGTCTATGTAGAGAAAGGTGGCGAGATCATTCCCAAGATTGTAGGCGTAGATGTCGACCAGAGGCCCATCATCGCCCAGCCCGTGCAGTTCATCAAGCGTTGCCCTGAGTGTGGAACGCCCTTGGTGCGCTATGAAGGCGAGGCAGCCTGGTACTGTCCGAACGACACGGGTTGCCCGCCACAGATCAAGGGACGCATCGAGCACTTCATCGCCCGTAAGGCCATGAACATCGATTCTCTGGGACCTGAGACCATTGACGACTACTACCGTCAGGGGCTGATACATAATGTGGCCGACCTCTATGATATCGACGTACAGCAGATCAACGGAGACGGATCTCGCACCAAGTCTGCCCAGCGTATCGTGAATGGCATCCAAGCCTCTAAGGAGGTGCCTTTCGAACGGGTGGTCTTTGCCCTTGGCATCCGCTTCGTGGGTGAGACCTCTGCCAAGTTGTTGGCCCGTCATTTCAAGAATATCGACGCGCTGATGGGCGCAGGACTGGAAGAGTTGCAGGAGATAGAAGGTATCGGCGAGGTGATGGCGAAGAGCATCATCACCTATTTCCACGACGAGAAGAACCTTGAGATTATCCGTCGCCTGCGAGAATACGGTCTGCAGATGGAATTGTCGGCCAACGACTCTCAACTCTCAACGATCCTTGAGGGACAGTCGATCGTGATCAGCGGTGTCTTTGCCCACCACAGCCGAGATGAGTATAAAGCACTCATCGAGCAGAACGGCGGAAAGAACGTGGGTAGCATCAGCAGCAAGACTTCATTCATCCTGGCTGGTGAGAACATGGGGCCTTCCAAACTTCAGAAGGCGGAGAAACTGGGGATTAGGATTGTGAATGAGGAGGAGTTCCTTGGTATGATAGGACTATAGTTTTGTTTACAGTTTACGGTTTACAGTTTACAGATGATAACCTGGCAAGCCCTTAATATTTCGGAGATAAGACTACTCGGGAATAACCTGCCTATAGAAGTAATCAACTGTAAACTGTAAACCGTAAACTGTAAACTACAAAAAAACTACTCGTCCCAATAACTGATGGTGCGTCGCTGCTCAACTGTCTGGATCGTGGTGCGCTGGCCCTTCTCCCAATAGGTGAGATTCATTTTGTTCACAGTCCAGTTGTCATTATCATCGCGCTCTTGCAGGTCGTTTTTCATACTGATGGAGACGATGCACTCGTTGTCTTTCGTAAAAGCCTTCATGCTTTGCTGGATGATCTCGAAACTGGTGTTGTAGCGATATTCGTTAATAGAGCGGATGCCCGAATTGGCATTGACAAGCGTGCGCTTCACCAGGCAGCCATCACTGTCGTATTCGTAAGTGAGACGGCTTTTGCCACCTCCTTTCTCCCGCATCGAAGCACGAATTAAATAGCCTCTGGCATCATATTCACGGTCAATCAGATCGTCGTTGGCCAACAAACCTGTCTCGCTGAAATGCTCAATATCGTTCTCCGTCACAGGATTCTCTGTGATTACCTCCTGAACAAAACCCTTCAGACCCATGTTTGACGCATCTTTATAATAAGGTGACGTGTTCAGGTAGTAATACCTAATGGTGTGACGCCCCTCTTCGTCAAGGCCTGTCGACTGTCGTATATAACCATAGTCATTTAGCATATACAACGATCCGTCGCCCTTTGCCTTGAAGTTGCCCCATTCGCGCTGAAGTTTGCCTAACAGATATTTCTGATTGCGGTCGTAGAGGTCGCGGGTACGATATGGTCCGCAGGTGACGACGGCGTCAGAGAGCAGTTTGGTCTTTTCATTGACGGTGATCATCATGGTCGACTTGATACCATAGAAATCGCCCTCGAAATAATAGGTGTCTGGTTCTGTTTCTTCAGGATGGACCTGCTTGACTCCGGCACTATCCAAGGCAGGGATAAACACCGAGTCCGGCCCTTCGAGCGGCACACCCATGATAGATATACTCTTAGGGTCTGCAAGCGTCTGAGAACAGGCGCCTGCAGACAGGACAACACATACAGTTGTAAGTAGGAGTCTCATTTCAAACTATTTTGCCACGAACACCACGCGACGGTTTTGAGCCCGTCCCTCTTCGGTGGCGTTATCAGCAATTGGTGCATACTGTCCCTTACCTACAGCAGTAAGACGGCTCTCGTCAATACCCAGTTCGACAAGTTTGTCGACAATGGCCTGTGCACGCTTCTCGCTGAGTTTCTGATTGGCTTCGGGAGAGCCTGTAGAGTCTGTGTGACCTTGAACCTCATACTTCAGTTCCGGATTCTGGTCCATCAGCGTCTTGATGCGGTTAATCTCGGCCATCGACTGCTCTGTGATGTCGGCCTTATTAACATCAAAGGTGATGTCGTATGTCACGATGGTTCGATACGGTGTGTGAGCCACTACAGTCTTTTTAGGCTGACAAGAAGTGAGTGTAAGCATAGCCACGCCCAACAATGCAAAAATAAGTTTCTTCATACGTACAACAATATTTATAAATGATTTCAATGCGCAAAATTAAGCAGAATTTTCGATACATACAAATTTTTTGCACAATTTTGTATTTACTTTTCAAATAAATACATTAACTTTGCAACCAAAATTGGTAAACTACAGCGAAATGAGACGAGGTCTTGTATTAGAAGGCGGTGCCATGCGCGGTTTATTCACTTGCGGAATCATTGACGTAATGATGGAGGCTGGTATAGAACCTGATGGATTAATCGGTGTGTCGGCAGGTGCAGCATTCGGATGTAACTATAAGTCAAGGCAACCTGGACGCGCAATAAGATATAACAAGCGTTTCGCCAAGGACAAGCGTTATTGCAGTTGGCAGTCGTGGCTGAAAACAGGGAATCTCTATAATGCAGAGTTTGGCTATCATGTCATCCCTGCTCAATATGATCCTTTTGACGACAGCGCGTTTAACGCAAACCCTATGGCGTTTTATGTCGTCTGCACAGATGTGGAGACGGGATTGCCCGTCTATAAGAAACTGGAGGAGGCCACTCCCCTCGCCTACGACTGGATCCGTGCGTCGGCCTCGATGCCGTTAGTGTCAAAAGTAGTGGAGTTGGAGGGTCAGAAGGTTCTTGACGGTGGTGTGGCAGATTCTATCCCCCTCGCCTATTTTGAAAGTATCGGATACGAGCGGAACGTCGTCATTCTCACCCAGCCTGATGGCTATGTCAAAGAGCACAACCCTCTGATGCCCCTGATGCGTATGGCTCTCGGAAAGTATCCACGAATGATTGAGGCGATGGATAAAAGGCATCACATGTACAATGCAGAAGTGGCATTCGTCAAACAGGCAGAGCAAGAAGGCCGTTGCCTCGTTATCCGCCCACAAGAGAAACTACCCATTGGGCACTTCTCACACGATCCGAAAGAGATGCAGATCGTCTATGATATTGGCATTGAAACTGGCAAGAAATACCTGGAAGAATTAAATCATTATTTTAAACCAAAAGCAGAATAATAAGGGGTTTAGTTGCCAAAACTGATAAACAAACCTTAAATAAGGTTAATTTGTAAGGGGATTGTCTGTTTTCTCCATAAAAATGTACTATTTTTGAACTTTAAAATAACAAAAACAAATATAAATGGAACTAAAAGAAGGTCTGCTTTTTGCAGACAGATACAAACTAATCAGACAATTGGGCAGAGGCGGATTCGCTGAAGTCTGGCTTGCTGAAGACGACATGACAAACGTTCAGGTCGCCATAAAAGTATATGCACCCGGGACGGGACTCGATGACAACGGCATCAAGATTTTCACTCAAGAGTTCTCGATGGTGTTTGACATGAATCACACAAACCTGCTACGTCCGACCCATTTTGACTGTTGGGACCGCATGCCCTACCTCATCATGCCCCTCATCAAGAACGGCTCTGCCTTCAAGTATATTGCTGAAGGCAAGAATATGCCCGAAGAAGAGTGTTGGAAGTTGCTTCATGACGTTGCAGCCGGACTGGCCTATCTGCATGAAAAGACACCGCCTCTCATCCATCAGGACATCAAACCGGACAACATCCTTATTGACGACGAAGGCCGTTATCTCATTACCGATTTCGGCATCAGTGCCCGTGTGAGAAGTACTATCCGGGGTGCGAAGGCTCAGGAACAGAGTGGCGGAACACTGGCATATATGGGACCAGAGCGCTTCAGCAGCAATCCCAAGCCGATCATGGCCAGCGATATATGGTCGCTTGGTGCAATGATGTATGAATTGATGACGGGTCTTCCTCCTTTTGGGAATCACGGAGGCATGCTCCAGAAGAACGGTGCAGACATTCCTATCATTGAAGGTGACTATTCACAGGAACTGAAAGATATTGTGACACTGTGTATCGCCAAAGAGACATGGGATCGTCCCTCTGCCAGTAAGATTGAGGAGATGACCTACAACCACATGCACGGCATTACGACATCCGTAGAGGCTCCTGCTCCAGAACCCGTACCAGTTGTTCCTGCAGAGCCCAAAGAAGATGTGAAGATGAAAGATACTGCCCAGCCTCAGGCTCCCATTGCACAGCCTGACCCTTCCATCAAGAAAAGCAAGCCTATCCAAAAAGGTTCGAACAAGAATGTGATCATCGGAGCCATCATTGGCGTTGTGGCGTTGATAGCCATCCTGGCGTTTGTATTCTCTGGCGGCAGTGATGAGAAACAGCCTGCTGTGGTAGAGGTTACCCCTCGTGTGAACTACGACTCCCTCGCTCAGGAGAGGATTCAAGAGGCACTCATCATCAAGGAGAAAGCCGACACGATCATTCAGAACCATCCTGACGAATACACGGATGCCTCTATTTATAATAAGGTAGAAGACATCTATCGACAGGCACTCGTCAAATTGGATGAAGCCCTGACAGACAAAGATTCACTTGATGCCAGCGTGTCCGGCTTGGCTGAGCAACAGCAGGATGTTATTAAAACGGCTCTCCTGGGTATCTACAAGAATCTGGATTCTGGCGCAGAATTTGTTCAGGAATTCCGTACGAGGGCCGACGCTATCAAGCCACTCATCGAAGACCTACTCAACAACCAAGATAACGAAACAAAAGACAATGATGAAGAAAACGATTAGTAAACTGATGATGATCATTGGGCTGCTGTGCTTCACCCCTATGGTCACCTACGCCCAAAGTGCCAATGAATCCTATAACAAAGGTGTCGCCCTGATGAACAAAGGCGACTATCAGGAAGCCATCGCCAGTTTTAAGGCATCTATGGCCATCAACAAGAGTGCTGCCAATGTAAAGAAGTGCAAGGCACAGATTGCCAAGTGTAATCGCCTTGCCAAGAAAAAGAGAAGCGGTGGTGAAGACGACTCGAAGAAAGCCACACCCTCGAAGCAGTTGACACTCAGCACATATAGCCTGTCGTTTGACTCTGGTGAGGACACGAAGATGGTCGGTGTGGAGACATTGCCGGAAAGCAGCGACTGGATGGCGAATGTAGCCTCTGAGCACGAGAGTTGGTGCAAACTGGGTAAGTCGATGGACGGAAAAAATCTACAAGTGACCTGTCTGGCCACCAGCAGCACATTAGGCCGTCAGACCGGTATCACCGTCATCTACGACCAGGTGACGCGTTTCATCAAGTTGACGCAGAAGGGCAACAAGCCCCATATCGATGCGACCAAGGCTGATGTGAAGTTCAACAAGCGCAAGGGCGGAACCCAGAAGGTGGGTATCAGTTGCAACAGCGACACACTGTATTCTGACAATAAGAACTGGGAACTCACAAAGTTCCCCGACTGGTGTGACGTGACAGTCACCAGCGGCAATGAGATCACCATCAAGGCTGACCCGCTGGGCAAGAACGATCCGGAATACAAGAGCGGACGTACCGGCTATATCCGTATTGAGAGTCAGAACGAAGAGTTTATCATCAGAGTTGATCAGAAATAACATATATTTACCATAACTAAAATGAATAAGTATGAGATGTAACAATTGTGGCTGGGACAACGCTCCCGGTAGTAGTGTATGCGTCAAATGCGGACACCCGCTTCAGGCAGGAGGATCCCAGTATCAGGATCCTTATCAGGGTGTCAATGTTCCGAATTATCAAGGTGGAGAAGCGATGCCAAGACCAACGGTCATCAACGCCCAGCATGCCGAGCCTGCACCCAGACCTACCAGAATCGTCAACAGTGCCGACCTCCAGAATCCGGCAGCCATTAATGCTACGGTTGCCCAAGCACCCAAGAGTTGCCCGAATTGCGGCTATCCCGTGGTCGGCAACTTCAATAGTTGTCCCAATTGCGGCACGAGTTTAGGCGCTGCTCAGACTGCCATCCAGCAGCCGGTGCAAAACATCCAGCAGCCAGTGCAAAAGATGGCAGAGGATCTGGGACTGGACATTGCCGAGGAAGTGAAATGCGAGAAGTGCGGTACGATGGTATCCCTCGATTTTAGTTTCTGCCCGAAATGCGGTGAGCGTATCCATCTCCCGACAGTTCGCGCCATTAAGCATAAGCCGACCCCTCCACCAGAGCCCCCGAAGCCCAAATGTCATCTGACGATCATCCCTGAAGAGGGTGAGATTACGGAGGCTTTCACAAACGACTACGAGGGAGACTCCATCATCCTGAACAGAGAGAACACAGAGAAAGACAATCGCACCATCACCTCTAAGGAGCAGGCCGAACTGATTTGTGAAGAAGGCAAGTGGTATGTGATTAATCGCAGTGAACTAGGGTCAACCTATCTTGAGGCAAACCGCAAATTGGCTATTGAGCCAGGTGATGTGCTTGTTTTGGGAGACAGAAGATTCAAGTTTGAAGCAGAATAACCCCTGAAAAAAGTGAGTACTACCTATCAAGTTGTAGACAGATGTGACTTCCAGCCTGGAAACGTCATCGACGGCAGATACAGCGTCAAGAAGTCCCTCGGCGAGGGTTCATTCGGCGCAGTCTATCTCGTCGAAGACAGTCGGGGTGAGAAGTATGCCTTGAAACTCCTGAGGCTATGGGAGGTGCCGGCAGAGATCCGGCAACCCCTCATGGACCGCTTCGAGATGGAGTTCAAGACGGGTCAGATCGACTGTGACAACTTGGTTCGTTCCCTGAGTTATGGTATCGTAGGGGGTAATCCCTACATCGTGATGGAGTATTGTCCTGGTGGTGACTTGGAGCCATTACTCGGCAAGCCCGACAGCAGGACCATTCAGATTTGCCAGGATATCCTTGTTGGTCTCAATGCATTGCACGACAGAGGAAAGGTACACCGCGACCTTAAGCCCGAGAATGTATTGTTCAAACAGAATGGTAAGGCGGCCCTGACAGATTTCGGCATCTCAGGAGACCGTACGCACCGTATGACGCAACGTAACATTTTCGGCAAGCCCAATCAGATCTTCGGCACCTATGCTTATATGCCTCCTGAACAGGTGACACGTGCAAGAGGTGGTGCTACCGTTCTTCCTACTACGGATATATTCTCTTTTGGCGTGCTCGTGTTCCAATTGCTGACAGGCCAGTTGCCTTTTGGCTCATTGGAGTCACACAATGACCTGGCAGAATACCAGAAGCGAGGAAAGGATGGCATCTGGAATCGTGGCTTGTTGCAGAATGTCCCCAATGGTCAGCAATGGACACGACTGATAGAAGGCTGTCTGACGCCTGACTTCAAGTTAAGGCTACAATCGGTACAAGACGTACTCCGTCTATTGCCACAGCAGGCAGGCAGCAACTATCGTGAGCCTGTCAGGATGGTACAATCTTACTCACCCCAACAGCAGACACACGGCTTCCAATTAAAAATACTTCAAGGAGAAGAATATGGCAAGACCTATAATCTGAGTCAGATAGTTGATGCTGGGCGAAGGATTCTTACTATTGGCAGACAGCCAGGAAATGCTATTACAATCAAGTCGGACTTCAGTGACTTTATCTCACGCTTCCACTGTACCATCGAACGAGATCCCAGTTCAGGACAGTGGGTAATCCGTGACGGTCAGTGGCGGAGTGAGCACCGTCAGTGGATGACTTCCACCAACGGCACATATGTAAACGCCAAGCCTGTCACAGGCAACGGCTTCTATCTAAGAGCAGGTGATATCATCGCCATCGGTGATGTCACCATCAGATTCGAAAATTATTAATTAACCCTTTAATTATAAATTATATGGAAACTCAAAACAATTACAAACGCACAGTTGCCGGCTCAGTAGGAGCAGGTATGGGTGCCATCTTCAACGGATCAGGACGTACGTATTACATCCTGGAGCACAAGACCAGCAGTAAGTATCATAGTGCTGGTGAGTCACAGAAAATCATTATCGATCAGATTGAGATCGGTCGTGATGCTTCTTGTCAGGTTCGTTATGACGAATCTTTTGACACTGTCAGTCGTAAGCATGCCGCTATCGTTCGCGACGGCAACAATTGGCAGTTGATTCATCTGTCAACCTCTAATCCCACTTTAGTCAACGGTCGTCCTATCCAGGGAACTTACTATCTGCAGTCTGGTGATGAGATTCAACTCTCCGTCAATGGTCCTCGCCTCGGCTTTATCCAGCCACAAGGCAAGCAGGGACTGACCTCTAGCATCAAACTCACAGAGCGTATGAATCTGTTCCGCGAGCAGGCTCTCCGTCCTTATCGCCGTGCTATCTGGGCACTGGCAGCACTCCTGTTACTCGTTATCCTCGGCTTTGGAGCATGGAACTACAAACTGCACCTTGACAACCAGGCACTCCGTCAGGAGATGGCCATGTATTCAGCCCAGGTAGATTCTCTCGGCATGTTAAAGGCTAATCTTGAGGTTCAGGAACAACAACTGACAGCACAACTCGCCGCTGATCCCAACAACCAGGAGGTGAAGCAACAACTCGGACAAGTTCAGCAGGAGCGTGTGCGTGTGGTCTATGCTTATAACAACGCTTCACAGAGACTGGCCTCTACAAAGGCTAAGATGGCAGAGTACGGCTTCGACGATGATGATGAAGACGATGCAGTGGCTTCTGGCTCTTCATCAGGAAGTCAGGCTTCATCAGCCATTGCTGATGTAACAGGAGGAGATGCCGGCCTCGGTTCTACAGGTCCTATCACCGATGGTGAAGAGCGTTGGGACAACTCTGAGCAGGCTATGGTATCCGCAGATGGCGTGGCCGTTAACCCAGGCAACAGAAACGACTTTATTGACAAGTCGAACCCGACAATCGCAGAATCTGCTAAACAGTCTGCTGGCGCATCTGACAATATCGTCAATTACTACAACGATATCTATACTTTGAAAGTGAAGCGTATTACCCTTGAACGTGATGGTAACTCTTACGATCCGGGTATTGCCACCAGTCAGTTGGTTGTCGGTACAGGTTTCGTCATCGGTGGTAAGTTCATCACTGCTCGTTCTAACCTCCAGCCTTGGGTATACCGCAATGTCTATCGCGATGATTGGCGTCAGTTGTTGGCAGAGTATGTCGCAGCAGGTTTCCACGTGATCATCGACTTCGAGGCCTACTCTACCCGTGGTTCTGGTCATCCGCTCCGCTTCAGCAATACTCAGTTCGACCTGGCATCACTCGAGGCATACGACGGTAAGGACTTTGTCGAAATCCGTAAGGATGTCATCAAGCGCGTCAAAGGTTGGGGTGTTGACATCAAGTACACCAAGCGTACTCGTGAACAGTTCGTTGTGACCTACTACACCGACAACTCCCATAATGCAGCCTCTCTGTCACTTGGTGCTCCTGGCGGTCTGCCTGTTGACATTCCTACAGCACAGAGTCTGAAGGGTAGCGAGGAAGTGGTGATTGCTGGTTTCTCTGGCAGGACAGACATTCAGGTGCTCTCAAATTACATCAAGTACTTCACAAGCCGCACCTCTCGTCTGGCAGCACATTTCATCACCCTGCAAGATGCCTCTACCAACTTTGGCTTTACCGGTTCACCCGCCTTCTTCAAGGAGAGCAACGGCAGTTATCGTGTTGTTGGCGTCAACGTAGGTAATTTTGGTGGTGAGGTTCGTATCGTTCCGATCCACAGAGTAAGATAAAACTTAATTAAAATATGTCAGAAGTAAAAATCAAACTTGCTGCAGGCACGAATGTCGGACTGATCCGGCAGAACAATGAGGACAATTTTGTTGTCTCCAGTGACCTCAGCACTTCTGAATGGCTCATCCCCCAGGCCGGCCCCTACGCCGACCTGGGGGAGTTTGGTGCCCTCCTTGTCGTGGCTGACGGCATGGGTGGTGCCAATGCTGGCGAGGTGGCTTCTGCCATCGCCGTTGAGACTATCCAGAAGAAATTCAGTCCCGAACTGATCAAAGGTGCCATCAGTAACGACAAGGATATCCAGGAGTTCATGAAGAATGTGGTCAAGGAGGCCGATCTTAACATCTTCAACCACAGCAAGGAAGATGCTTCCACCAGAGGCATGGGCACAACGATTGTCATGGCATGGATCTTTGGCGACAAAGCATACGTTTGCTGGTGTGGAGACAGCCGCTGTTATGTGCTTAACAAGCAGCACGGACTGATTCAGTTATCGAAAGATCACTCTTACGTCCAAGAACTTGTCGACAAAGGAGAACTGAATCCGGAATTGATGCACGACCATCCGTTGTCGAATGTCATCACCCGCTGTCTGGGCGACGTCGAAAACCGTGCAAATCCAGAGACACGTATCTATCAACTGCACAACGGCGATATCATCATGCTTTGCAGTGACGGTCTCTGCGGCATCTGCCACGATGACGTGATTCTCGACACGATGATCAAATATCACGAGGATCCCATGGAGTGTAAGAATGAGTTAATTTCTGCAGCCCTTTCTGCCGGTGGTTACGATAATGTGACTATTGCTCTTGCCAACATTCAGACTGATGAAGAACCTGAAGAAGAACCGAAGGCTGAGGAAGAACAGGTGGAAGAAGAGAATACAGAAGAAAGTGTCGAAGAGGAAGAAAACCTCTCTACCACAGTTCGCAGCGAGGTCATCGGCCATCGCACCAAAACAAAAAAGTGGAAAGTATTTCTTATTCTCCTTCTGCTGATGATCATTGGATGCGCGACCTATATTTGGCTGGCAAAAGATAATGATCCTGTGAAGCAGACCTTCTTGGCGACAGTGACCCCCTACTGGAACCAACTGATGAATTACATGAAATAAATAGTCGTTTAATATGACATTCAAGGAAGGAAGTATCGTAGCCGAGCATTATGAACTCAAGCGTCATCTCGGTCAAGGCAGTTTCGGTGACGTATGGCTGGCACACAACCTGCTTGCTGATATCGATGTCGCAATTAAGTTCTATGGCACGCTGGATCCAAAAGGTCTTGAAGAATTCCGCAATGAGTTCAAGGTTGCCTACAAATTGCGTCATCCAAATCTGCTTAACATCAACCATTTTGATGTCTGCGATAATTGTCCTTACTTGGTGATGCCCTATTGTGCTAACGGCTCTGTAATCAACCGTATTGGAAAGATGTCTGAGTCGGAGATTTGGAAGTTCATCCTTGATGTCTCCAGCGGATTGGCATTCTTGCACAGTCAGCAGCCCCCTATCGTTCATCAAGACATCAAACCCGACAACATCCTTATCACCAGCGACGGCCGTTATGTCATCTCAGACTTCGGCATCAGCCGCAGTTTCCGGACGAAGATGAGCCGTACCAACAACAATATCAGCAGTTCCGGAACCATTGCCTATATGGGGCCAGAGCGTTTCTCCGAAAAGCCGCTGGTGGTGCTGGCTAGCGACATTTGGGCCTTCGGAATGACACTCTACGAACTGATGACAGGTGATGTGCTTTGGGAAGGCATGGGTGGTTGTGTACAATTGAATGGAGCACGCATCCCAGCCATCGAGGGACCATTCTCTCCAGAACTCATAAACCTTGTCACATCTTGTCTGGCTGCAGAGACGTGGAACCGTCCGACGGCCATACAAATCAATGAACTGGCGACTGCCCGCTTACAGAACAAACCGATAGCTCCCATTCTGCCAGTAGAATCGCCTAAACCGGAGATTTCACAGCCAAAGCCTTCTCCCCACTATGTAAGAAATCAATATCAACCATCTGCACCTGTCATCAACAAGAGACAAGAAAAATCAGACACCACTGAGAAGAAATCTGGGCTGCATCTTAGCAACAACCAGCGTAACGGACTGATAATTGCTGCCGCTACGTTCCTTGTCGTTGCCCTTCTTTCGGGTATAGTGATGTACTTCAACAAACAAAATGAGGCCCAGATTTCCAAGACTCGCCAGCGTATCGATGCGTTGAAGAGCAGTCAGGATAATATCAAGCCCACTGCCCCTAAACCCCAACAGTTGTTTGTCCCAGAGACACCAAAACCTGTTGCTGCAAAACCAACTACTACAACTACTACTAAAACTGTCAAAGCAGATGACCGCATCATCATAAAATCTGCTCCCTCAAAGCCTGTCAAGAACGTACCGGCTCAGCATCAGACGAACAATCCTGGAAATGATGATGCCATCTTCTATGCCTGCCAGTCTGTCAATGACTATGAATCATATCTTAATTCCTTCCCCAACGGCAGACACCGTGCTGCAGCCCAAAATGCCATCAACAGTCTTTTAGGCAGAAACACCAACGTAGCCAACGGAGCCGTTCCCGTTAATGACATATCACCCCGCAGACGTGTCGCTCAAGACCCACCTATCACTTTCAGGGAAGAAGTTCCCCCACCCCGTCGCTCAAACTACGGTTCAAACTATGGCGGTGGTCATCGCCAGCCAAATCGTTCCTATGGCTCTCAGGGTGGCGGCATGCGCAACAGCGGCATGCGTAGTGGAGGCTCACAAAGAAGCGGCTCATACAGCGGAGGTTCATCAAACAGACATGCGCGATCACATTAAAGAAATCAAACTATATGAAAATCATTAGACTAGCAACAGTAGCATTCCTACTCACCATGTGTCAGGTGTCATTCGCCCAATACGATGGCGACGGATACTATCATCCAGAATACGACACCCAGCGTCCGACAACTCGTTATTCCAGTTACCACCAGACCACTTATTATGATGACTTAGATGAAGGCTGGTGTAACTTTTATGTTGAGTACTCTCCCTTGAAACTGGCGACGACAGCCCATGGTGCAGAAGACAGACTCTACCATACTGCCACCATCGGCTTCAGTTACAACTATGCACTAGGCCAGAGCCCTGCCTCCATAGAATTGGGCTTTGAGACCAGCGGCTCGTGGTTTTCTGAGAGACTCGAAAGCGGAACTAAAAGCAGCCTGTCGTTCTATAACTTGAAGATTCCCCTCAACATCGCTTTCCGCTTTCCCGTTTCCGATGGTTTCTGGATTGTACCCTATGGAGGTGCCAACGTGAAATGGAACATCTACGGAGAGGAAAAAATCACCGATATTCACGGTCACAGTGAAACGTATAAGATCTTCGACGACCACAGAATGATCGACAATGACTATAATCGTTTCCAACTGGGATATCAGGCAGGTATAAAATTGATATTAGCCCGCTGCGTCTCTGTTGGTGCAGCCTGGAAGGCTGACATCACCCCCTTCTGCAGTTATTACGACAATCTTAGCAAAAAGGAGGAGAAAGAGCGTTTCCGCGGTCTCTCCTTCACACTCGGATATATCTTCTAAACATCACATTGAATAGTACTTAATAAAATGGCTATATTTGACGAAAGATACGAACAAGAAGAACTATTAGGGCGGGGTGCCTTCTCTGAGGTCTGGAAAGTAAAAGACATCCAGACTGGAGTAACCCTTGCCCTGAAAATTTATAACCCCACAACCGGCATTGATGAAGACGGAAAAGACATTCTTACCCATGAGTTTGCGCTCATGGTGAATGCTAATCACAAGAACCTGCTCCGTCCCCTCTTCTTTGCCATCAGCGGTGACAGACCCTATCTGATACTGCCATTCTGCGAACAGGGAAACATTGGAAAGATGGTCGGCAAAATGGATGAGGAAGAAGCCTGGAAACTCCTACGTGACTGCGCCAGCGCCCTCGCCTATCTCCACGCCATGAATCCCCCCGTGCTTCATCAGGACATCAAACCCGCCAACATCCTTCTCAACGACAACGGCGACTACATGCTTACCGACTTTGGTGTCAGCACACAAGTCAAGCAGTCGCTGAGCCGTGTGTCCAATCAGGACATGGCTTTACTCTCCGCCGGTACTATCTCCTATATGGCTCCTGAACGCTTCTCCCGCAACAATCTGCCAGTGATGGCAAACGACATTTATTCGTTGGGCTCCACTGTCTATGAACTGACTTCCGGCATGCTTCCCTTCGGCAACGATGGCGGACTACTGCAGCGAAAGGGTGCCGAGATACCCGAATTGCCGGGAGACTTCTCGCCATTGTTGAAGAAAACGCTCGACGATTGTCTGCAGGAAGAACCTTGGAACCGTCCGAGTGCCGATCAGTTGGAAGAGACTGCTATCCGCGCCATTCGACATCCCGAACTGCGGAATGCAGTTCCTGCCGCAGAGCCGAAAGCAAAGGCTACGACCATGCAACTCCCTAATGAGTACTTGCAACCTGCTGACAACTCTGTCAAAGGCACCGTCGTAGGGGCTTCTCCCAGCAAGGGAACCGTTATAGGCTCAGCCCCTTCCGAACCCCAGAAATCAAACAAGAACCTCTATGTCATTCTCGGAGCCGTCGCTGCCATTATCATTGCCATTAGTGCTTTTTTCCTGTTTGACAATGACGATTCCACGACAGAGACACAGGAAACCTCAACCGTCAATACCGACTCTCTCATAAAACGTGCCGAAGCCATAGAGTTCGAAACCTGTATGGCTCTGTTCAATCAAAATAGTCCTGACAGCATCAAGAATGCCCTCACTCGGATGGCCGAATTGGCTCAGAAAGGCCATCAAGGAGCCATTCATGAGATGGCTTACACTTATGCCTGGATTCCGACAGACACAGAGTCTGATCGCCGAAAGCGTTTGTTGGGCTTTCAAATCAATAGCAATGGCATACCCTCGTCTGATATTAATGAGGTAGCGATCCAGTGGTTGGAGAAATCTATCTCCGTGACCGACTCTGCAGATTATAAGTCGCTCTATTGGCTTTCGTTCTATTATCTGAATGCCATTACTGTCAGCCAAGACTTTACCAAAGCCCGTCAGTTACTCCAGACAGCCAGTCGTCAGGCAGAACAAAGTCAGGACTTTGTATTCAAAAGAAAAATCGACGAGACCATTAAACAGATTAATAGTTTATAGTTTATAATATATAGATGAGAAAGATACTTTTCATAATTTCGCTTTTCACATTTACTGCCGCCAGTGCCCAAGTGGCCAAATGGGTGATTCATCCTTCGTACGAACATATCCGTATGCTCGGCGACGGATATTATATTGTTTCGCAAGGCGACAAATACGGCATTCTCGATGCCACGGAGAAGGAAATCGTACCCTTGCAGTATGACAGTATATCCCCATTCAACTCCCACATGGGCCTGCTCTTTAACGAGGGCAAGTGTATCGGCTATACAAGCGATAAGGGAGAAATTCACGAATTCACCGCACATCAGTACAAACTCGGTAGCATGAGCCGTTTCTCCGACGGCTATCTGGCTGTTCATAATTCTACCGGCTATTGGTATGTACGTGCCGAAGACGGCAGTGCCATTGGCCCATATGCCTATGCCTCACCCTTCTGCGAAGGTTATGCCTGGGTACGGGTGCCCAAATCGCTGAAGCATGTCCTCGACGGTGGCTACACATACGACGTGATTGACGCAAAGACTGGTCAGTCGGCGGAATTGAATCTGGGAGAGGAATACGACAAGGAAGACATCGACTTCATCTCCGCCTCGAGCAACGGTACTTGCATCATCGTGCTTAAAAAGCGTTTCTTTATCTACGATTATAGGAAAGGTACCCTGACTCCGATGTCTACAGACAACAATCCTGAGAATAAGAAAACACGTGTCACTGCCAATGAGCGCCCTGTGAAGGTCAACACAGAGGAAAAAGGTTACAGCATCACATGCAAGCAGGGTGTGATGACATTCGACCATCTGATGCGTCTGACCGGTATCGGCTACACGGGCCAGCCATCGCGTCGTATCGATGTACCCAGGGAGAAACAACCCGATCCGAAGAGTACCATTAAGGCCATTGTCTACAATGGCACCCAACTTCTCGGCCTCCAATGCGAAGGCAAGGAAGTGCTTCCTGCACAGTTCGATGATGTAACGAAGGTGTGGGGCAACGAGGCGCTGGTAAAGCAAAAAGGCAAGTTCGGTGTCGTCAGCATCGACCCCAATGTCTCTTGTCGCTTCGTTCTGAACGAAGGGCTTGACATTGGCTTCGAGCACAAGACTGCCAAGAGTAACATCAAGGTAATCTGTCCGCCTAACATGACCCTCTCGCTGATGACGTTGACGAGTGCCGAGGACAACTGCCGCATCAACATCGACACCCGCCGCGAGAACGTCAATGTGGAGACCGCCGTGCTTAGTTACGAGACGACGTTCAACATCCCCGAGGATATCGGTCTGGAGCCTACCCCATCGACTATCAAGTTCTCGCTCAACTACGACGGTCTGAAGTTCACGCCCGCTATCATACCATATAATAAATGGTATATCAACAACTATGAGGCCAAGATGCTTTCCCACCAGATTGTAGGCTCCGTGCTGACTGCAGAGATTGTTATCCGTAACACTGGTCAGCGCGACGGCATGAACTACTTCCGCGACGTGAACATCGAGGCAGAAGACTCCGTCGTCTGCTCTTTCAGCAAGATGACAGAGGAGAGTTATACTGCTCGTATGTTCGGCTGGACGCATCCCACCGTGCGCTTTAATGTTGACATCACGGAAGACGGCTGTCCCACCATCTCCTATCCCTTCGAGGTGAGCGTCAGAGGCGGTTCCTCTTCGACCAAGGAAAATGAGAAAGAGAACGGCGAAGACAAGAAACCTTCTGTCGTCAATGCTACCGGCAAGGTCAAGAAAAAGGCCAAGAGCAAGTCACAGCCGAAGAAAGAAGAGAAGAAACTGCTCTTCGTACCCAAATGATTCTGGCAGAATGAGAATAGATATCATCACCGTCCTGCCGGAGATGCTCGAAGGCTTCGTCCACGAGTCTATCCTTGCACGTGCTGAGAAGAAAGGACTGGCAGAGATACGTCTTCATAATCTGCGTGACTATACACTCGACAAGTGGCGCCGTGTCGACGACTATCCATACGGCGGTTCGGCGGGTATGGTTATGCAGTGTGAACCCATCGACCGCTGCATCTCGGCGCTGAAGGCAGAGCGCGACTACGACGAGGTCATCTTCACCTCCCCTGACGGAGAGCGCTTCGACCAGCATATCGCCAACGAACTCTCGCTCAAGGGTAATCTCATCATCCTCGCAGGCCACTATAAAGGCATCGACCAGCGCATCCGCGACCATCTTATCACTCGTGAGATCTCCATCGGAGACTTCGTACTCACCGGCGGCGAACTAGTGGCAGCGATGATTGCCGATGCCGTCATCCGTGTGGTGCCTGGTGTCATTGGAGACGAACAGAGTGCCTTGAGCGACTGTTTCCAGGATGACATCCTCGCTGCTCCTATCTACACCCGTCCTGCCGACTATAAAGGCTGGAAGGTGCCCGATATCCTCCTCAGCGGCAACGAGGCCAAGATCCGTGAGTGGGAACTTGACCAGGCTATGGAGCGTACCCGCCGCCTAAGGCCTGACTTGCTTGACAAACAGTAAATAATACTTTCTTTGCGAAGATTGACATTATTGTTGAAATAACCGATCTTTCCATCTTTTTTAATTGGAGAGTTCGGTTATTTCCTTTAAATTTGCATCGGCAAAACAACATTCAACTACTAATAAAATGAAGAAAGTATTTTTGATTCTGGCACTTATGGCCAACGGATTCTGTCTCGCCAACGCCCAGAGCGAGACAAAGATGGAGGCCGAAGAAGCCACCTATGAGAATTGTGAACTTGTCGATAACGACCTGTATTCTGGCGGAAAGGCCCTTGCCATGAAAGAAAACAACAGCAAGATTACCTTCACCTATGCCGCAGCGGAGGGCGGGAAATATAGCATCTATGTCGGCTATGACGGGCAATGGGGCGACAAGGTCGTCAACATCTCCGTCAATGGAAACAGCAGCACCTTCCATACAGCAGTCCAAGGTGTTGGCGAAGCCGAGATCGGCACCTTCAAGATGAATGCCGGCGATAACACCATCGAGATTACTCCCAGTTGGACCTGGTATCTCATCGACTACATCCGCGTCTCTGCCGGTACCTCCGAAGCCATTGAGTTCAATGTGAATCCGGCGCCAGCCGATGCCAATGCTTCCGAGGCAGCCCAGAAGATGTATGCCTTCCTCTGCGACAACTTCGGGCAGAAGACCATCTCAGGCATGATGACAGGCGACATGGGATCGGCCAACGGTGACATCACCCAGCACGACGACGTGAAGGCCGTCTATGAGGCATCTGGCAAATACCCCGCTCTCGTTGGCTTCGACTTCCTGTTCGCTACAGGTCGCTCAGAGGACCAAGGCTGGTGTAAGGATTATACCAACAAGGCCGTTGCGCTGGCAAAAGACCTCTATGCCCGTGGCGGCATCCCCGCCTTCACTTGGCATTGGCATGATCCTAGCCGAGTCACAGACGACTTCTATTCCGATAAGTGCACGGTAAAGATTGCCGATGCCCTCAATGCCGACGGCAGTTGGAACACAGCATCCGAACTCTACCAGTACATCGTCAAGGACATCCACACCATCGCCGACTATTTCCTCCAACTGCAGGAGTCGGGCGTGGCCTGCATCTTCCGCCCGCTCCATGAAGCCCGCGGCGGATGGTTCTGGTGGGGACGGGACAAGGATGCTGCCGCATTCATAAAACTATACCGTCTGGTCTTCGATGAGATGGTGAATGTGAAAGGTGTCCATAACCTCATTTGGGTTTGGAACGCCGGCGAAAACGATGCCGACTGGAACCCTGGTGAGACCTATTACGACATCGTATCTGCCGATATCTACAATCAACCAGGCGACTACTCAAGCAACTATGCCACATTCGACAAACTGAAGTCACTTACCGGCGGCAAGAAGATCGTCGCCCTCTCTGAGAACGGGCCTATACCCGATATCGACAAAGAGATAGAGGACGAGGCCGTCTGGTCGTGGTGGATGCCTTGGTATCAGACCTGGGATGGCAAATACGTGAACCAGACCAGCAAGGAAGAGTGGGCCAAGTGTATGGGCGACGACCGTGTGATCACCCTCGAGGATCTCTCCGCAGGCTGGGATGCCGGTACGGCCATCCTGTCAACCAAGACGTCCGAAAGCCCTGACAGTCAAGCTCTCTACAATCTCAGAGGGCAGCGAGTGAAGCATGCCGGCAAGGGCCTTTACATCAAAGATGGCAAGAAGATTATTATAAGATAGGGGGAACACAAAAGTAAAACAACTTGTTTTGGTCTGTAAGGAATGCCTTCCACGATAGTAAGGAATGCCTTCTACGACACCAAAACAAGTTGTTTTACTTTTTACTTCTTGGCGAATCTCTCTGCTTGCTGGCGGATGAGTTCGGCATCGTTGAAGTAATCAATACGCATAGCCTTGCGTACTTCGTCCATTGTCTGGGCGCCGACCTCGCGTGCCTGCTCAGTTCCCTTCTTCAGAATGTTGTAGATTTCGGGGATATCCTTCTCGAACTCAGCCCGACGCTGACGCATGGGCTCGAGGAACTTATTAAGTACCTGGTTGAGGAACTTCTTGCACTTCATGTCGCCCAGACCGCCACGACGGTAGTGATCCTTCAGTTCGTCGAGGTTCTGATACTCGGGCCAGAACTCCTTGAAGTCATCGTCGCAAGAAAAGGCATCGAGGTATGTGAAGACGGCGTTGCCCTCCACATGGCCAGGATCATTCAGGTTCACGTGCTCCGGATCGGTGTACATTGAGCGCACCTTCTGCCACACATCGTCAGCCGAGTCGGAGAGATAGATGCAGTTGCCGAGCGACTTCGACATCTTCTCCTTGCCGTCGGTACCAGGGAGGCGGCGGGCGGTGAGGTTCTCTGGCAGCAGGATGTTCGGTTCGACAAGCACGGGAGCGTAGACCTGATTGAAGCGACGTACGAGTTCACGCGTCACCTCAAGCATCGGCTCCTGATCCTCTCCGGCAGGAACGGTCGTAGACTTGAAGAGCGTGATGTCGGCAGCCTGTGACACCGGATAGCAGAAGAACCCGAGTGGGATGCTCTCGCCCTCGAAGCCACGCATCTTGACTTCGGTCTTCACCGTCGGATTGCGCTGTACGCGGCTGACGGAGACAAGGTTCATCAGGTAGGTGGTGAGTTCTGCGAGTTCAGGTATCTGGCTCTGGATGAAGAGCACGCACTTCTCTGGGTCGAGTCCTGCGGCCAGATAGTCGAGGGCCACCTCGATGATGTTCTGCCGGATCTTCTCGGGATTGTCGGCATTATCGGTAAGAGCCTGTACGTCGGCCATGAATACGAACATACGGTCGTAGTCGCCTTCGTTCTGCAACTGAACCCGACGGCGTAGCGAGCCGACGTAATGCCCTAAATGGAGTTTTCCGGTGGGGCGGTCACCAGTAAGAATTACTTTTCCCATATCGATATTATAGTCTTTGAAATCAAATTTGGCTGCAAAGGTACGAAAAAAAGTGAAAGAAGCATGAAGAATTTAAATAAAATGTGTATCTTTGCATCAAAATTGAATAATTAAAAGAATTTATGTTCAGTAAAGATACTTACATCAGCCGCCGTGCCGAGTTGAAAAGGCTCGTGGGAAGCGGTGTCATCATCCTTTTCGGCAACAATGAGTCGCCTGCCAACTACCCCGCCAATGCGTATTCTCCCATGAGGCAGGACTCATCGTTTCTGTACTATTTCGGTCAGCACCGTGAAGGCCTGGTGGGCGTCATAGATATCGACAGCGACTCAGAGATGCTGCTCGGCGATGACATCGACGTTGAGGATATCGTATGGATGGGTTTCACACCATCCGTAGCCGACCTCGCTGCCGAAGTGGGCATTACCAAGACGGCTCCCGTGAAGGAGTTGAAGGCCATTTGTGATAAGGCTATCGCCCTGAAACAGATCATACACTTCCTGCCGCCATACCGATATGACACGAAGATCCAGATCATGGACCTGCTGGGCATCCATCCGAACCAACAGAAGGAGAAGGCTTCGCTGAGACTGATCCAGGCCGTCGTAAAGATGCGTGCCACCAAGGAACCGCAGGAGATAGAGGCCATCGAACAGGCCTGTAACGTGGGTTACAATATGCATACCCTCGCCCAGATACTTATCAAGCCAGGCGTGACAGAGAGATTCATAGCCGGACAGGTGGATGGTATCGCACGCAGCATGGCCCAAGGCAACAGTTTCGCAACCATCTTCTCCCAGCATGGAGAAATCATGCATGGTGCCCCGTCAGATGCCGCCTTGGAGGACGGACGCCTCGTGCTCTGCGATGCAGGTTGCGAACTCGACGATTACTGCTCCGATCATACCCGAACGATGCCTGTCAATGGAAAGTTCAGCCAACGGCAGTTGGAGATCTACTCCATAGTCGAGGAGTGTCACGACTACGTGCTAGAGGTGGCTAAGCCCGGCGTGAAATACATGGATGTGCACTTTGCTGTTTGCCGCAGGATGACAGAACGCCTGAAGGAACTCGGCCTGATGAAGGGTGATACCGACGAGGCTGTTGCTGCCGGTGCCCATGCCATGTTCCTGCCTCACGGACTCGGTCACATGATGGGTATGGACGTTCATGACATGGAGGGACTCGGACAGATCTATGTGGGCTTCGACGAAGAGACGCGTCCGAACCTTGAGCAGTTTGGAACGAACTGTCTGCGCATGGGTCGGAGACTGGAAGAAGGATTTGTGGTGACCGACGAACCTGGCATCTACTTCATCCCCGCCCTCATCGATGACTGGAAGTCCAGCGGGCATTGCAAGGAATTCCTGAACTTCGACATGCTCGAAACCTACAAGGATTTCGGCGGTATCCGCATCGAGGACGACATTCTCATCACGAACGACGGTTGTCGCTTCCTCGGCAACAAGCGTATCCCTTATCATCCTCAGGAACTCGAAGACTTCATGAAGCAGAAGAAATAGAGGAAACGAATAAAGATAAATGAGAATTATTTACCTATTATAATTATTATATGAAAAAGATTCTAACTTTCGCACTTATGGGCATGATGGTCCTCAGTGCATCGGCAGCCAAGAAGAAGGAAGTCGCCAAAGACGCCAACAAGCCCGTCTTTACCGTTATTAAGGAAAACCCCATCACCACCATCAAGGACCAGAACCGTTCGGGTACGTGTTGGGACTACTCAACCCTCTCATTCTTCGAGGCAGAGATCCTGAAAGCCACAGGCAAGCGATACACCCTCTGCGAAGCCTTTGTAGCAAACAAAACCTACATGGAGCGCGCCATCCAGGTGGTAAGATATCACGGCGACTGCCAGTTTGCACAGGGCGGCAGTTCTGAGGATGTCCTCTCTACGCTGAAGAACCACGGTATCTGTCCGCTGGAGGCAATGCCTTTCCCCGGCTCGCTCTATGGCGACTCCCTGAACAACTTCAACGAGTTCTTCTCGCTGCTGGAGCCCTACGTGTCAGCCGTCTCAAAGAGCAGCGCCAAGAAGATCAGCAACCAGTGGAAGGTCGGTCTGCAGGGCATCCTCGATGCCTATCTCGGCAAATGCCCTGAGAAGTTCACCTATGAGGGCAAGGAATACACTCCGAAGACCTTTGCCGCCTCACTCGGCATCAACCTCGATGACTATGTCTCCATCACCAGTTACACCCACCATCCATTCTATTCAGCCTTCGCTGTGGAGGTACAAGACAACTGGCGCTTCCCGCTGAGTTATAACGTTCCAATGAACGAGATGATGCAGATTATCGACAACGCCATTGACAACGGCTATACCGTAGCCTGGGGCGGTGATGTGTCGGAGGAGGGATTCACCCGTCAGGGACTGGCCTACGCCGTCGACTCAAAAGCCGCACAGAGTCTTACTGGTAGCGATATGGCCCGCTGGCTGAAACTGACTGCCGAAAAGAAGCGCAACATTATCGACTCGCTGGGCTGTACCGTACCTGAGATCGTACCGACACAGGAGATGCGCCAGGAGCGTTTCGACAACTGGGAATTGACAGACGACCACGGTATGCACATCTTCGGTGTGGCCAAAGACCAGAACGGAAAAGAGTACTATATGGTGCAGAACTCCTGGGGAGAATCCGGCGACTACAAGGGCATATGGTACATGACTAAGGCATTTATCGCCGCAAACACTATGGATTTCCTCATCAACAAGAACGCCATCCCCGCAGAAATCCGTAAGAAACTCGGTCTCTGAGATCATCATTGATTTGTTAAAAAGGGCATAATCTGTTAAAATTTACGCAGATTATGCTCTTTTTTCATTTTTTATGCTTACCTTTGGACGCTAAATTGCCTTAATAGGCGCTAATATATTAATGCATTTCAAATGGAATTACGAACCACCTACATCAGAACAACAGACGGCGGCTAAGGAGCTGGGAGAGAAGATCGGCATGAGTCCGATCATCGCTGGCCTGCTCATTCAGCGAGGCATCAAGACGGAAAGCGCTGCCAAGCGTTTCTTCCGCCCGATGTTAAACGAACTGATAGATCCGTTCCTGATGAACGACATGGACGTGGCGGTAGACAGACTGAACGATGCCATGGGGCGCAAAGAGCGTATCATGGTCTATGGCGACTACGATGTCGATGGATGTACGGCGGTGGCTTTGGTGTATAAGTTTCTGCAACAGTTCTATTCCAATATTGAATACTATATCCCTGACCGTTATGAAGAAGGTTATGGTGTCAGTATTAAGGCATTGGACTATGCGGCAGAAAAAGGTGTTAAACTCATTATCATTCTCGATTGCGGTATTAAGGCCATCGAAGAGATTTCCTATGCCAAGCGGCTGGGCATAGACTTCATCATCTGCGACCATCATGTACCAGATGATGAACTGCCAGATGCTGTGGCTATTCTCAATCCGAAGCGTGAAGACTCCACCTATCCCTTCAAGCATCTTTGTGGATGTGGGGTGGGCTTCAAGTTCATGCAGGCCTTTGCCAAGAACAATGGCATCCCCTTCTCCCGGCTCATCCCCCTACTCGACTTCTGCGCCGTAAGTATTGCCGCAGACATTGTGCCCATCATGGGAGAGAACCGCATCCTCGCCTACCACGGACTGAAACAACTGAACACAGGTCCTTCGATGGGACTGAAGGCCATTATGGATATCTGTGGACTGACGGGACGGGAGATAACCATGAACGATATCGTCTTTAAGATCGGGCCACGCATCAATGCCTCGGGACGTATGCAGAACGGTACAGAGGCTGTCGACCTGCTGGTAGAGCGTGATTTCACAAAAGCATTGTCAGAGGCACACCTTATTAATGAATACAACGAGCAGCGTAAGGATGTCGACAAGCAGATGACTGAAGAGGCCAACCAGATCGTAGAGAAACTGGTACATCAGGATCATCCCTCGAGCATTGTGCTTTATGACGAAAACTGGAAAAAGGGCGTTATCGGTATTGTAGCATCCCGCCTGACAGAGTTCTACTATCGTCCGACGGTGGTGCTGACGAAGTTTAATGGCATCGCTACGGGATCTGCCCGTAGTGTGGCCGGCTACGACATCTATGATGCCATTAAGAACTGCCGCGACCTGCTGGAGAACTTTGGCGGTCATACCTATGCTGTCGGTCTGTCACTTAAGATAGAGAACATCCCAGAATTTCGCCGTCGGTTCCAGAAGTATGTCGATGAACATATCCTGCCGGAACAGACGGAGGCCACTCTCGACATCGATGCGGTCATCGATTTCAAGGACGTCACCAAGAAATTGCATAATGACCTGAAGAAGTTGGCCCCGCACGGACCTGACAATCCCAAGCCCAATTTCTGTACCCGCAATGTCTATGACTACGGCACCTCAAAGGTCGTAGGCCGTCAGCAGGAACATATCAAGTTGGAACTCGTCGATTCCAAGTCGAGTAATGTACTTAACGGTATTGCCTTCGGACAGAGTGAGTCGGCACGGTATATCAAGTCTAAGCGCTCGTTTGATATTGTCTATACTATCGAGGACAATATCTATAAGCGTAGCGAGGTGCAGTTGCAGATAGAAGATATTAAACCGAGCGAAGAGTGATTGTTAGTTTACAGTTGACAGTTTACGGTTTACAGATGATATGCTAGCATGCCGTTCTGACTATAGAAGTAATCATCTGTAAACTGTAAACCATCAATTGCAAACCAAAATATGGATCGATACAAAGGGATACTTAAACAATATTGGGGCTATGATGATTTCCGCGGCATACAAAAAGAGATCATCGAGTCAATCTGTTCCGGGCACGACACTTTAGGCCTGATGCCGACGGGTGGTGGCAAGAGTATCACCTTCCAAGTACCGGCATTAGCCCAGAAGGGTGTCAGCATCGTCATCACTCCCCTCATTGCCTTAATGAAAGACCAGGTGGATCATCTGCTTCGACGTGGCATCAAGGCCGCAGCCATCTATTCAGGTCTGACACACGAAGAGATTATCATCACCCTTGAGAATTGTATCTTCGGCGATGTCAAATTGCTGTATGTCTCTCCAGAACGACTGGCCTCCGAACTCTTCCAGACGAAACTCCGCCACATGAAAGTGAGTTTCATCACCGTCGATGAGGCTCATTGTATCTCTCAATGGGGTTACGATTTCCGTCCCTCCTATCTGGAGATTGCGAACATCCGCAAACTCTTGCCTGGCGTACCCGTCTTGGCCCTCACCGCCACTGCTACCCCTGCCGTCGTTGATGACATCTGCGAAAAGTTATCGAGGAGTGAGGAGTGCGGAGTGAGGAGTGAGAGATTCAACGTCTTCCGCATGTCGTTCGAGCGCAAGAACCTCGTCTATGTGGTACGACAAGCCAATGACAAACGCGAACAACTCATCCACATTCTCAGTCGTCTTCAAGGTACTGCAATCGTCTATGTCCGAAGCCGTCAGCGAACCAAGGAATATGCCGAACTCCTGATGAAGGCTGGTATCTCAGCCACGTTTTATCATGCTGGTCTCGATACGAGTGTGAAGGATGAGCGGCAACAGGCCTGGCAGGAAGGCAAAACCCGGGTAATCGTCGCTACGAATGCCTTTGGCATGGGTATCGACAAGCCCGACGTGCGGGTTGTAATCCACATCGACTGTCCCGACAGCATCGAAGCCTATTTCCAGGAGGCGGGACGTGCTGGTCGTGACGGGCTCCGCTCTTATGCCGTGTTGCTCTATAACAACGGAGACAAGCGGAAACTTGAGAAGCGCGTGGCAGACACATTCCCAGAGAAAGACTACATCCGGCAAGTCTATGAGCATCTGGCTTTCTTCTATCAGATAGGCATTGGATCAGGCTATAACCATACCTTTGAGTTCAACATCGACAAGTTCTGTCATGCCTTCCATCACTTTCCCATCCAGGTAGACTCAGCCCTGAAGATACTCACTCGCGCCGGCTACATCGAATATACGGAGGAACAGGACAATCAGGCCCGCCTGATGTTCACCATCTCTCGAGGTGAACTCTATAAGTTGGAGAACAATTCCCCCAACGAAGATAAGATCATCACAACCCTGCTGCGAAACTACGGCGGCCTCTTTACCGACTACCACTACATCGACGAGGGTTTCCTCGCCAGTCAGACCGCCTTGGAACCTCAGCAAGTCTATCAGACCCTGAAAGGGTTGGGACAACGGCATATTCTTCATTTCATCCCTCAGAAGAAGACACCTTACATAAGATACACCCAACGGCGGGAAGACAAAGAATACCTTCAGTTCACGCCAGCCATCTATGAAGAACGTCTCGATCAGTTCCGCCAGCGTATCCAGGCCGTCATCCAATATGCCACTAATGATCAGGTCTGCCGTAGTCGTCAGTTATTACGCTACTTCGGTGAGACTGACAGCCACGACTGTGGTCTGTGCGACGTCTGTCTGAGTCATCGTAAAGGTGGTATTGTATCCGAACCCCGGATGAATACTGCCCAAGAGAAGATACTTGAGATGCTGGCCGACGGGAAGCCCCACCCCATCACAGACTTACGCAGCATCCAGTTGCCTACCGACGAACTGGATGCCGCGCTGTCTTATCTTCTTCAGGAGGAATACATCTTACAAGAAGATAGTTGCCTTATAAAGAATTCGTGAAATTAGAAGTCCAGTTTCAGTTGCCTTTCGTCCTCTTTGTCATACTCATGACAATAACTGCTGCCGTCGAAACAATGTGTGCAGAGTTTGCATTTCGGCATACCGATTGCCTCCACAAGGTCCTCCAGACGGGCAAACTTCAAGGTCGTCAGTCCTAACCGGCGGGCTATCTCATCGACCATCCGCTTATACTCGGGCGAGTCGGTCTGGGCATATTTCTCGAGGTTCTTCTTGTCGTCACCCTCAAAGTCCTTGATGATACGGCGTGTGATCAGTTCCATATCACTTTTCGACGAAGTGAAGCCGATGAACGGACAACCGTAGACCAGCGGTGGACAAGAGATGCGGCAATGTACCTCCTTGGCACCATACTCGAAGAAGGTCCGCACATTGTCTTTCAACTGTGTGCCACGCACGATAGAGTCGTCACAGAACACCACACGCTGATCCTTTAACAACGAGGGATTCGGAATGAGTTTCATCTTTGCCACCAGCGCCCGGCGCTCCTGATTGCCAGGTGTGAACGAGCGCGGCCATGTCGGTGTGTATTTCAATACCGAACGCTTATACGGTACTCCTTTACCCTCGGCATATCCAAGAGCCATACCGACACCAGAGTCTGGCACGCCACAGACGCTATCCACCTCTGTATCGTCCGTCTGACCCATCATCTTACCATTCGCCTCACGAACAGCCTCTACGTTGATGCCGTTATAGTCTGAGGCTGGGAAACCATAGTAGACCCATAGGAACGAACAGATCTGCTCCCGCTTGAACGGCTCCTGCAGCACCTCAATCGAGTCGGCCGTCAGATATACGATCTCACCAGGACCGAGGTCTCTTACACGATGATAGTCAAGGTTTGGGAAACTCGTCGTCTCGCTGGATACGGCGTATGCCTCTTCCTTCTTGCCCACCACGACAGGGGTACGGCCCAAGAAGTCTCGTGCGGCAATGATTCCTTTTTCCGTGAGGATGAGCATCGAACACGAACCTTCTATTTTCTGATACACCAGATTGATGCCTTCTACGAAGGTGCGGCCCATATTAATGAGTAGCGCTACGAGTTCGGTCTGGTTGATGGTGTTAGCAGAATACTCGCTGAAGTGCATCCGGCGATCCAACAGTTCCTGGGCGATATCGTCGATATTATTGATCTTTGCCACCGTCACCACCGCATAGCGCCCTAAATGTGAGTTCACGAGGATAGGCTGCGGGTCGGTATCGCTAATCACGCCGATGCCCTGATTGCCCGAGAACGAGTCGAGTTCATCTTCAAACTTCGAACGGAAATAGTCACGTTCCAAATTGTGAATCTTACGACTGAAGCCTTTCTCGCGGTCATAGGTTACCAGACCAGCGCGACGAGTTCCGAGGTGAGAGTTGTAGTCTGTGCCATAAAACAGGTCATTAACACAACTTTTAGTACTGATGGTTCCAAAGAATCCTCCCATGTTATCCTTTTTTGTTTACTGTTTACAGTTTAC
>ONPM01000027.1 GCA_900319715.1 uncultured Prevotella sp. | reverse complement strand
TGGTATTGGTATTTGTCAGGACGGCATTTTCATAGAAAGTGAAGGTCAGCGGCAGATCATCCAAAGCGGGCACTACCAGAGACTCTGGCTGCGGATAACCAACAACAGCCTGGAGAACACCCACCAGTTCGCTTACAGTACTGACGGCCAGCGCTTCGTCTCTGCAGGCTCCGCTTTCTCCATGCATAGCGGCTACTGGAAGGGCATCCGCATCGGCCTCTTCTGCTATGGTAACGACGGCAAGGCCCAATTCGATGTTTTCAGTCAAAAAGTATCCCATTAGTTTGGTAGTCTGCCAAAAATACCGTACCTTTGCACCCGAAAACGCAGTTTCCTCTTTTTGGGGAAACCATGCGCCCTGATAGTTAAATGGATATAACAAGGCTCTCCTAAAGCTTAGTTCCGAGTTCGATTCTCGGTCGGGGTACTGAGTAGTAAGGTACCAGGTACCGCGTTTTTTGTGTTAAAGTACCTTATAATTTACCATTTCGTCGAAAAGATGTTTTCGGTTTCAGCGAAAAGGTGTATTTTTGCAGCATCAAAAGGTTAATAGATTGTTTTAAGTTATTAGCCAGCAGAGATGCCCGCTAGTAAAGATTTAGAAAAGGAGCCCGCAGCGATGTGCGCTCCTTTTCTCTTTTTCGTCATATCCGTCACGTCCTTGCCAGGGCAGATATCAGTAGTCTTCCAATATCTGCCGTAGTCGTTTCATCCGCTCCTCTTTCTTGTTCTTACGCCATTTCTTGGGAATGAGACGAGCCAAGAGAGGGAGCAGATTGGCACCGCCAGGATTAGCAGCAGCCAGTTCGGCCTCCGTCTTGTTGATCTTCAGTTGTTTCTTCAGTGCCTCAGGCAACACATCGTGGGGACCATGTCCGAAGACGACGACCTCGCGGACATTCAGCAGTTTGGAGATAAGATACACGGTATCGCGCACTTCCGTGAGATTGATCATCCGAGGCTCGTAGTTGACGTGAGAGAACGCCAGCGAACGACAACTGTCAGACACGCTGAAATAGCCCAAGGAGTCTGTCGTCGTATTGCCGTCTGCACTCACCACGTTGGCCCCAATGACAGGCACCAGTGTCTCCACATCGACCACCACAAGCCGCCGCTGGGCGAAAGCCTGTGATACTACTGCAGTGATGAGCAGCAACAGAAGGGGGCGAAATATCTTCATCGCCTGCAAAATTATGCATTCAGCATCATCCAGCCAAATGTTTTCAGACTATTTAGTGATTATTCAGACTACGAAAGACACGGGGTGAGCGTCAGGAACAGACTTACAAGCGAAATCACGTAAACGTTTACGGTGAAAAGGACTCAAAAATGACATCCATTTCAAGACAAATTTGCTATCTTTGCAAAAGATTCACCTATTATCTATCTTAACATTAACAATTAACAAAATCATTATGACCAAACAAATGAAACGACTGGGCACATTGTGCCTCCTGCTGATGCTCGCGATAGTGAGCCGGGCAGACGGTTTCAAGGACTTCAGCGTCATCGTCAACAATCAGGAAGGAACCCTGCTGACGGCTGAGGAGCAAGTCCAAGGAACAGCGATTGACTTTGGTGTGGACGTTGCCGAAGACGGAACCGTCAGCCGTGTGGCTGCCGACGACGCCAGTGCTGTGGCCTCCGTCAGTGGTAAGTTCCATAGCGAACATGGCTGTACTAACCTGCAGGTGGTGGTGCCCAATGCCACAAATGTGAAAATCACTGTAGGACAATGTACCTACAGCCCTGCCACCATCAACGTGACTGATGCTTCAGGTAATGTGGTAGCCACGAAGACTCCCAGCGGTCCTGGCTGCTGGAAGAACGACAAGAACAATGTCGACGTGCTCTACTATCAGGGCGAAGCTACGACTCTGACTATCACCGGCATGGACTATTGTCCCTTCGTGGCTGTCAGCGCCCTGACTGAGGAAGAGATCGCAGCCCTCAATGCAGAGTACACGCTCACCTACTACGACTTCGACGGTACGACCGTTATCGGCACCCAGCAGGTGAAGGGTCAGCAGCCCATCGGCGAGTTTGCCTTTGGTGCCAAAGACTGCTCTGAGATTCTCGGCGGCGTCTTCCGCGGCTGGTACACCAAACCCGAGGGCGGTAAGAAATATAAGGTGGAAGACCTCGTAGAGGGTGACATCTCGCTCTATGCCGTATCCACAGCCATCGAGTATGCCCTCCCTGGCTTCACCTACTCCTATAACCTGGCAGATGTCAACTTCGACCCTGCAGACCACGAGTGTATCGAGATCGTGGGCGACAAGGCCTACTACCACGACGCCTCTCACGGATGGGCATTCTATAATGACGAGAAGATCAACCTGCCTGTCGCAGGCAATGCTACGATTACGATTGTCAACTGCCAGTATGGCAACGGCACCAACATCGCTGTCGTCGATGCCACTACTGGAGAGACCATCGGCTCGCTGCCTGCCAAGTCGGATGCCGATGGCGGCGTAGCCTCTTTCGAATATGCAGGTCCTGCCACCACCCTCTCGCTGGTGATGGAGTCAGGCGGTGAGATGTATCTCCATAGTGTGGCCGTCGCCAACGAGAGTGCTGGCAGCGGCGATCACGAACTGGTCACCCTCGACAACGAGCCCGTCGCCGCCAACTTCGCCTTCAGCCTTGGTATTGAGGATCAGAAGGCCGACTTCGGCGAGGCCAACGACTACTTCGTGACCAGCAAGGTGACCTACGGCAGCAACCTCTCTATCTATGGCACCCGCCAGAATCAGACTCAGTTCATGCCCGAGACGCAGCAGAACGAGCCTGAAGGCGCTGTTACGGCTGCTGACGAGAGCAATGCCATCCGCTTCATCATCCAGCCGAATTTCGGCCTGACCTTCACTCCGAAGAAAGTATCGCTGAAAACCACCCGCTTCGGTACGGACAACGGTCTGCTCGACTTCGCCTGGGAGAATCCCGACAAGTCTACCGTCATATTGGCACAAGCCGTGAAGCCTGAGCGCAACGACGGTGTCAGCGAACTGTCGTACGACATCGAGGGTGCCACTCCCGCCGAGGGTGCCTGCGCCCTGCTCGTCAACCTCTACCACCTGCAGAACGGTAAGCAGATCGGCTTCAGCGACATCGTCATCGAGGGAACGCTGAACGGCACAGAGAAGGAAGTGCCCATCCTTGCTACCGTGACCATCAACGGTGAGGATTATACCGCTGAGAAACTGTTCGACGGTGGCTACGAGGCCATAATGGAACTTTCGAAGAAGGTATCTATGATTGGCGAGGACAACCCCATCACAGCCACAGCCAAGAAGGGCGAGGTAGGCACCATCACCTATGATGTCTTAAATCTTACGGGTGGTAATCCTCGGACTGTCGTTAATGCACATATCCCAATGACCCTGGGCGATACCTCTGTCGAGTATCTGCTGACCTTCGTACAGAAGCCCGACTTCAATCTGACCTACATCGACACCGACAAGCAGACGGTGCTCGGCGAGTTCACTCGTGAGAAGGACGAGATAATCGGCGAGTTCGACCTTGACTACAACAACGCTACGGCTCCCGAAGGCCAGAAGGTGCGCGGCTGGTATCGCATCGATGCCAACGGCAAGACGAAGTACACCGCAGAGACTGTCGTCACCGAAGACATCACACTCTATGCCGTGGCTACGGAGATCGAGACGCCCAGCACCTATAAGAAGTACACCTTCGACCTGACTGACAAGGCTTTCGACGCTAATGACCACGAGGCCTTCAATCCCACAGGCAGTTTCTACTGGCACGACGCACAGCACGGCTGGGCCTTCAAGGGCGACGCTGAGAACAAGATCGACTTGCTCGTAGGTCCGAAGGCCATCGTATCGCTCACCCTCTGCCGCTACGGCAATGCCGGCGACATCGTCATCACCGAGAACGGCAAGGAGATCGGCACGCTGCCAGGCAAGAACAATGAGGATGTGGACGGCGAGATCGTCGCCTTCAACTACGAGGGCGAGGGAGGCACCATCACCCTGAACCTCAGTGCCGACGGTGAGATGTACCTCCACGGCGTGAAAATCGTCAACACCAGCGAGATCAACTACGACAAGCAGGGACAGTGGTACTTCGTGAAGCCCGGCAGTGCGGAGAGCCTCCTCGAGGTGCTCGAGATTGTCAACGGTGCCAACGCCGACAAGGACGCAGAGCGTGCCTACATCTTCCTGCCCAGCGGCATCTACGACCTCGGCGAGACGGTGAAGACCGCCATCAGCGGACATAACATCTCGATCATCGGACAGTCGATGGAGAATACCATCATTATGACGGCTCCCGACAAGAGCATAGAAGGACTAGGCAGTGCTGATATGTTTAACAACAGTGGAACGAACCTCTACCTGCAGGATCTCACGCTGCAGAATGCCCTCGACTACTACGGAGCCCTCGACAACAAGCAGGTGGGCGGACGTGCTGCCGTCATTAACGACGCTGGTAACCGCACCATCGCCAAGAACGTCCGTATGCTCTCTTATCAGGACACTTACTACAGTTCAAACGACAACATGCAGTCGTACTACGAGGACTGCGATATCCACGGAACCGTTGACTTCATCTGCGGTGGTGGTGATGTACGCTTCCAGAACACGACCCTCACCCTGGAACCCCGTCAACTCGACCTGAAGGGCAGTCGTACCGTCGTCGCTCCTCGCGGAACGGTGAAGTTCGGCTACGTCTTCGACAACTGTAACGTCGTAGACCTCGCCGAGGGCAACGGTACTTGGAACTTCGGACGCACCTGGAACAACCAGCCTATCACCGTCTACCTGAACACCACGCTCGACGACCATGCTGCTGCGACACTCATCGCCTCGCGCTGGATTGAGAAGGGTATGAACAATACCGACCCCGTCTTCTTCGGCGAGTACAACACGATGGATGCCACTGGCAAGAACATCACCCCAGAGTCGAACATCATCAAGTCGCATGGCGGTGAGTTCCAGACCATCATCAATGCCGAGCAGGCTGCTGGCTTCACCTATCAGATGATGTTCTCCGAGAACCTCGAGAAGCAGTGGGATCCCGCTATGCTGACCCGCCAGTTGGAAGCCCCTGCCAACGTCAAGTATGAGGAGGGCATCGTCAGTTGGACACCAGCCAACAACGGAGCCATCGCCTACGCTGTCTTCGTCAACAATGAGTTCCTGGGTATCACCGAGGGGTCGAGTTTTAGCCTCGAGAACCTCGACTTCATCCCTGGCATGGATTATATCTCCGTTCGCGCTGCCAACGCTATGGGCGGCTTCGGCCCTGAGGCTACTACTGACGTGGAAACAGCATCCGCAGAGGTCACCCTGTCGGAGGCTGGCTATGCTACCTTCTACGACTCGAAGGCCAGTTACTCTCTGCCTGAAGGCCTGAAGGCTTACATCGTCAGTGCAGCCACTATCGACGCCATCACATACAAAGAGGTGCCCTACGCCATCCCGTCAGGTGTACCTGTCATGCTCCAGTCAGACAACAAGAGAGGTGGTACCTACACCCTCAAGCCCACTGGCGCGACTGGCATCTACCTCGGCCAGAACCTGCTCAAGGGTAGCGACGAGGCAACCACCACCTATGCTGATACAGAAGAGTGCCTGTTCTACAAACTCGCCTTCGGCCATTCCGGCTCTGCCAATGCCAAGGTATTCGGCTGGTATTGGGGTGCTGACAATGGTTCAGCCTTCCAGATTGAGGGTCATCGTGCCTGGCTGGCAATTCCAAAGGGCAATGCCTCTACCCGTGGCTACAGTCTGGAGGACAATGGCACCACAGGCATCAACAAGGTGGCCGCAGATAACAAGAACGACGTCTTCTACAACCTGAACGGCCAGCGCATCACTGCACCCACCAAGGGTCTATACATTATTAATAATAAAAAGGTTATTATCAAATAAAGTAATAAAGTCATGAATAGAATCAAAATCCTCATCGCCACTGTCTTTGCTTCCATAGCCCTGACAGCCTGCGTAGGAAATGAAGACACGCCCGTCGTGCCAGTCAATCCGATAACGGATAATGTTGACGATCCTCAGGAAGAGGTCACTGACCAACCCGCCAATGTCCGTAAATAAGACGGATTGAGCATTCAATTTCACTAAAAAAGGAAGCATTGCCACACGCGGTAATGCTTCCTTTTTTTTATCCCTCCCATCCGTTTAATCAGCAGGGAGGGCTTGATAATGATAAATGTGAATCTCGAATTACTTCTTAGCAGGCGCCACTGGAGCATTCTCTTCTTCCTTGATGGTGCGACCCATGGTCAGATAAGCCACAGGAGCAGCAATGAAGACAGATGACAGCGTACCGAAGACAACACCCAGAATCATAGCGAATGAGAACGAACGGATAGAGTCGCCACCAAGAATGAAGATGGCGAGCAGCACTATCAGCGTAGTCACAGAAGTGTTGATGGTACGGGCCAACGTCTGATTCAGTGAGTCATTGAACAACTGCTGACGGTCGCGCTTGCCATAGAGGCCAATGTTCTCACGGATACGGTCGAATACTACCACCTTATCGTTGATGGAGTAACCAATCACCGTCAGGATAGCACCAATGAAGGTCTGATCGATCTCGAGCGACATCGGAACCCATCCCCACAGTACACTGTACCAACCAATCACAATCAGGGCATCGAGAGCCAAGGCAACTGTTGAACCTACTGAGAAGGCCACATTGCGGAAACGGAACAGGATGTACAGGAAGATAGCCACCAAAGCGATTAACACGGAGATGATAGCACCATAAGTGATATCTTTAGCCACTGACGGACCTACCTTGGCACTAGAGATGATGCTTCCGCCCTGACGGATATCAGGATTCTTAAACGACTCGACGCTCTCCTGGCTGACTAAACCAGCCTTCTTCAAGGTGTTAAAGAGGATGGTCTCTGCCTGATCGTCGACATCAGGATTGTTCGATTCGATATCCCAGTTGGTAGAGATACGGACAGTCTTACCATCGGTACCGAGGGCGATAACGCTGGTGTTGGCCTCTTTCTGAGCATTCTCACCCATTGTGTTGACAAAGGCACCAGCCAATGCCTGACGTACCTGCTCAACGGGTGTTTCCTTGTCGAGGGTCACCACATAGTTACGACCACCCGTGAAATCGATACTCTGGCTTAAACCGCGAACGGCGAACGAGATACAGAAGATCAGGGCTGCGGCACCCCAGATAAGGAATGACTTCTTGTAGATACCCATGAAGTTGTAGTGTGCATTCTGCATCAGGTTCTTTGAGTAGCCAGTCACGAAGGTCAGTTTAGTCCACTTGTCCTTGCTCAGCATATGGTCGTAGACAACACGGGTCATATAGACAGCCGTGAAGAACGATACGACAATACCAATGATCCAAGTGGTAGCGAAGCCCTTCACGGGACCTGTACCGAAGTAAAGCAGGATGATACCTGTAATCAAAGAAGTCAAGTTCGAGTCGAAGATGGCTGAGAAGGCGTTTGAGTATCCCTTGTTCAGGGCTTCCTTCACAGAGAGACCCTTTCGGAGTTCCTCCTTGATACGCTCATAGATCAGCACGTTAGCATCCACAGCCGTACCCAAAGTCAGTACAATACCAGCGATACCAGGCATCGTCAGGGCAGCCTGGAACGAGGTCAGGATGCCGAGGGTGAAGAACAGGTTGAACAACAGAGCGATATCAGAGAGGATACCAGGAATCCAACCATACAGCATGATCATGTAGATCATCAACAGCACAAAGGCAACGATGAACGAGATAACACCCTGCTTAATAGACTGAGCACCAAGTGACGGACCTACGACCTCCTCCTGTACGATACGAGTCGGAGCCGGCATCTTACCTGAGTTCAGTGTGTTGGCAAGGTCCTTAGTGTCCTCGATGGTGAAGTTACCAGTGATCTGAGAGTTACCACCATCGATCTGAGTCAGAATACGGGGAGCAGAGTAGACAGCGTCGTCGAGGACGATGGCCACGGCCTTGCCGATGTTCTGCTTCGTGATCTGGCTCCAGCGGCGGGCACCGTCAGAGTTCATCTGCATAGAGACACAGGGGTGACCCATCTGGTCAAAGTCGTCCTTACCGTTTGTGATGACATCACCTTCCAGCGGCGCACGGCCTGAAGGTTCTGTAATCTTCAGAGCATAGAGTTCGAAGATGTCACCCTTCGTATTCTGACCACCGAAATCCTCAGCCTTGGCACCCCAGCGGAGTTTCAACTCTGCAGGCAGAATCTGACGGGCGAGATCGGAGTAGATGATCTTGTTGACCTCTGCGGTATCGCGGGCATTGGCATAACCAACCACAGCGAGCGTGTTACCCTGAGTGGGCTGGAAGATCGAGAACAGCGGGTTCTGCTTCTTAGCCAGTTCTTTTGCCTGGGCTTCAATGCTGTTGTCCTTCTTGGCCAACTTGGCAGCCAAATCGTTGGCAGCAGCCTTCACGGTGTCAGCAACAGCCTTTAAAGTGTCAGCGACAGCCTCAGCAACAGTGGTGTCTTCCTCCATCACCTCTCCACCCTGGATAGCGTAGCGCTGGTTCAACTGGGCCAGCAACGGAGTGATCTCCTGAGAGTTGTAGGTCTCCCAGAACTCGAGGTTGGCACTTCCCTGAAGGAGTTTACGCACACGCTCCGGCTCCTTGATACCAGGCATCTCGACCATGATACGGCCACTCTGACCTTCGAGTTTCTGGATATTGGGCTGAACGACGCCAAACTTATCAATACGGTTACGAACGACATTGAATGAGTTGTCGACTGCCGATGCCACCTCAGTACGGAGGGCAGCCTCGACCTCAGAGTCGCTGCTCTGGGTGCTCACCTTACCCTTCATCTGCTGGGTGGCGAAGATAGCGGCGAGGGGACGGCCGTTACCTTCTTGTTTCCAATACTTAATGAACAGGGAGATAAAGTCGTTCTGACTGGTTTCCTCTTCCTTCTTGGCCAGTTCCATGGCTTTCTTGTAGGCAGCGTCCTGTTTATGGTCGGCGAGCACGTCGACAACATCGGGCACAGACACCTCGAGGATTACGTTCATACCGCCTTTCAGGTCAAGACCCAGGCCAATCTCCATCTCACGGCACTGCTTCAATGAGTAGACGCCCATATAGACCTTCTCGTTGTTGATTGAGTCGAGGTACTCCGCACCTGCTTCCTCACCCATAGCGGCAGCCTTACTCTCGTAGTGGCGTGTCACGAATGAGAAGGAGAGGTAGAAGCAGCATACGAGCATCAGAAGCACTGCGATTACTTTTACAATTCCTTTGTTTTGCATTTTGATTTTTGATGTTATTTATTATATATATATTCTGTTCGCGTACATTTTTAGCGTGCAAATATAGACATTTTTTCAGAAATGGAAAAAAATATGAGCGTTTTTCGTTCATTTTTTAAGGTTTATGCACTAATTTTAGCCAACATAAGATAGGATAATGGTCGCTGGCGTCAATTTTGTCATCTACCTGACAGTTATAAGGCGTGAAGTGGTCGGAGCACAAAATGTGGTCAATCCGGAAATAGAAGCCTTTCCGATTATATGACAAACCGAGTCCTCTTCCGGTCTCCGCGAAACAGTCCGTCAGCCCCTTGGCGATCTCATGGCGGGAGTAGGAAATGGGGTTGTCGTTGAAGTCACCGCACACGATGGTGGGATACTGGCTGTGAGCCTCGATATACTTGTGGACGGCCTCAGCCCCTACGGCGCGCAGCGCATTGGCATGCCCCAACTTCGTCAGCAGCAACTTCGACTCCTGCCTAACCGTGTCTCTCCGCACCTTGCCCTTCAGCATGTCCTCATAGCGCGTACGCTCCTCTTTCGAGAGGTGCGTCGACTCCAGATGGTTGTTGATCACCAACACCGTGTCCTCACCCACCTGTAGATACCACGCCACAGAGCCGTTGGCCCGAGACTCATAGGGGATACGCTCGCGTCGGATGATGGGGAAACGAGTATGGATGCCCATACCGTTGAAAAACTCATCATTCTGGTTGAAGAAGATTGTATCGTTATACGGATAGGTCTTCTCATAACTGCGGAACACATAGCGACGCCACGTGTCCACATCCTCCTGCAGACAGACGATGTCAGCCTCCTGCCTGAGCAGATAAGGACAAATCGTATCAAAGCCCGCTCCCGACTTATAGTCGTCCACCCCCAGGTAGGAACAGACATTATACGACAGCACCTTGATGGTCCCTTCGGGTACTTCCTGCGTCGAGTGCATCGGCATATAGAGGGAAATCGGGGGGAAGGCCAGCAGATAGCCCACAATCGGGATCCACACTTTCCGCCACTTGAACGTCAGCCAAAAGAAGATAAACACGAGGTTCACCAGCAGGAATATGGGGAAAACCATACCCAGATTCGACAGCAACGGAAAGGACACCGGACTGATGCGGTCAGAATAGCCCGCTGCCAGCATCAGCAACACTGTAGCCACATTCGCTCCTGCGAAGATGTTAATGGTAAGAGTCTTCAGTTGCTTAATCATCGCTCATTGCTAGCATCGAAGAGTTTCTTCTTCTCTTCTTTCGTCAGACTGTCATAGCCACTCTTACGGATCTTGTCGAGAATGGCATCTATCTCTTCCTGGTTCTTATGTTTCCGGGCATTATACTCCTGGTCAGTCTCTCTCGCGCCACCACCCTGCTCGGCATGCATGTGTGGCTGGCTCTGGCGGCTGTTATACTGCCGCTGGTCGAAATTTCGCTTCAGGTTCTCAAAGAACTGCTGTCCGCGGCTACGGTCATAACTTCCGTTGGGATGCTTGTTCCAGTAACGGATCATCAGGTAGCCGAAGAGCATGCCACCCAGGTGGGCGGTGTGTGCCACACCATCGCCAGAGGAACCAAGAGCAGAGAAAAATTCTATGGCCACATAACCCAGCACGAACCACTTTGCCTTGATGGGGAATGGGAACGGGATGATGAACAGCCGCTCGTTGGGGAACGTCATACCGAAGGCGAGAATCACCGCATAGACGGCTCCCGATGCACCTATCGTTGTCCAGGCATTCAACGCAGAGGCATACTGACTACCATACTCCAACACCATACCCAAGGTCGCTTGGGGAACCTGCTCAGCAACAGTCATATAGAACGAGCCGAACTGTGCCAGTTCCTGCAACAGACCGGCTCCAATACCACACGTTATGTAATAAAAAAGGAACTTCTTCGGCCCCCAGACATTCTCTATCACACAGCCGAACATCCAAAGACCAAACATATTAGACAGTATATGCATGAAACTGGCATGCAGGAAGAGATAGGTCACCAACTGGTAAAAATGAAAATCACTGGCCATGAAAAAATGAAGTCCGCCGATGTCTTTCAAATCGATTCCTCGCAGTTCTAGGACAAGCGTGGCAAGGAAGGCGATCAGATTAATGATCAGCAGATTCTTTGTGATAGGGGGTATGCGGAACATCATGTTGATTGACGATTTACTAATTTACGATTATACTATTTACACTTTAGGCAGTGCCGATGCACAAATCCGCTGCAAAATTACGAAAAATATCTCGTTTTAGTCCTAAAAAAGAGGTTAATACTATTTTTTTTTATTAAAAAAGCAATTTTTTCTCTTTTTTTGTTGTTTCTTTAAATACTTTGCACTATATTTGCCAAGAAATTCGGCTATACTTTAGTTTTATTACTATTAATAATTTATTTAAATTTAAAAATTATGAACAAAACAGAATTGGTAGAGAAGATTGCAGCAGGCGCTGGTCTCTCAAAGGTAGACGCAAAGAAGGCTCTTGACGCTACAGTTGCAGCAATTAAGGATGCACTCGTGGCTGGTGACAAAATCGCCCTTGTTGGTTTCGGTACATTTAGCGTAAGCGAGCGCCCTGCTCGTGAGGGTATCAACCCCGCTACCAAGCAGAAGATCTCTATCGCTGCCAAGAAAGTGGCAAAGTTCAAGGCTGGTGTTGAACTCGCCGACGCAATCAAATAATCAAAATTGTAAAATAAAAATACGTGGAGACTTCGCTTGAAGCCTCCACGTTATTTTTTACATTTATTTTACAACTACTTCGTCACTCTTATCCAGTCGGCATCAACCCAACCACGGTCACATTTAGGATCCGTCTCAGCGGCAACGAAGCCGAACTTGGCACCAATCCACTTACCCTCCTTCATCTGGAACACATCTCCACATTCGGTAAATTTCTTGCCATTCTGGCTCCAGGCAAACCTTACCTTGGAGTCATTGACCGTAAGGCGTAAATAGATGTCTTCATGAATTCCCGGCTTGTAGTCAATCTGGTCTTCTGCAGTTGGCTTCAGGGAAGCAATGATTCGCTCTGTCTGAGGATTACCTTTATCAGCAGCATGGCAGGCCATCTGAACCAGTTCGAACATACTCCCCACCCTGCGAACGACCAAGGCTGAGTAGTCGAGACCCATCATAATCAAACCGCCGAACTGTCCGTCGGCCTTCGATGTCATACGAATCTTCGTGGTAACGGTGAACGCATCGGCTGGCGTCTTCTGCAATAACAGGTTGGGAACTTCCCAAAAGTTCTTCCAACCCTCAGATAGTTTATAGGTGTAGATACGGAATGTGCCGAAAGCAGTAGGCACACCATATTTCTCATCGTAGTTGGCGTGCCACTCCCACTGTTTACCCATCATCGGCACGTTGAATTCATCACTCTCCACAGGGTTTATGATTGCCGTGCTATTGCTCTTGGGTTTTCTGTAAGTGGTGACAGGTTCGCCATTTTTGCCCATGATGGGCCAGCCCGTTGTCCAGTCAACAGGATTCAGATGCACAACACGGCCGTAAGCCTCCTTATCCTGAAAATGCAGGAACCAATCTTCCCCATATTTCGTGTGAACCCAAGCGCCCTGATGAGGGCCATTGATGTTGGTCTTACCTTGGGCCAGCACAATCTTATGTTCATAAGGGCCATATGGTGACTTCGAGCGCATGGCAAGTTGGAAACCCGTAGGCACACCACCTGCCGGACACATAATCCAATACCAACCGTCTCGCTTATAGAATTTCGGGCCTTCACAGGTACGATTCTCCGTACCATTACCATCGAAGACAATGACAGGCTGCCCGATGGCTCTCGTACCATCGGCACTCATCTCGCGTACCGTCAATACCGAAGCAAACTTAGCGCGTGAGTTCGCCCAACCGTTTACCAGATAGCAGCGGCCATCCTCGTCCCAAAGCGGTGTCGTATCGATATAGCCTTGCCCCTTGATAACACAGACAGGCTTCTCCCAACGGCCCGCAGGATCCTGTGTCTTCACCATATAGACGCCAAAGTCAGAGTCTCCCCAATAGATATAGTACCAGCCATCGTGATAGCGGATGGAAGGAGCCCATACGCCATTGCCGTGCTGGGGTGTACTGAAATGTTTCTCCAACTGCGCATCACCCTCATAGAGCGAGGTCAATGCATAATTGATAATCTCCCAGTTCACCAAATCCCTGGAATGCAGGATTGGCAGGCCTGGAACGCAGTTGAATGACGAAGCGGTCAGATAATAGTCCTCGCCACTGGCTCCGACACAAACGTCGGGGTCGCTGTAGTCTGCATTGATTACAGGATTGGTGTAGGTTCCGTCACCATTATCAGGCGACCACACCTCAGAACGATAATTTGTCTGAGCACTGGCCCACATTGTAAGGACCAGTGTCAGACAAATAAAGAAAAACCTGTTCATATTACTTTGGCTGCTTACCGATGTAGGCAAGGATACCACCATCGACATAAAGCACATGACCGTTGACGGCGTCGGAAGCGTGAGAAGCAAGGAACACGGCAGGTCCACCAAGTTCTGAGGGATCGAGCCAGCGGCCTGCGGGTGTCTTGGCACAGATAAAACTGTCGAACGGATGGCGGCTGCCGTCTGGCTGACGCTCGCGGAGAGGAGCCGTCTGCGGAGTGGCGATGTAGCCCGGTCCAATACCATTACACTGGATGTTGTATTCACCATACTCTGAGCAGATGTTACGTGTAAGCATCTTCAAACCACCCTTAGCGGCAGCATAAGCGCTGACGGTCTCACGACCCAACTCAGACATCATCGAGCAGATGTTGATGATTTTTCCCTCCTTGCGCTCCATCATCTCAGGCAGAACAGCAGAACTGACAATGAATGGTCCTACGAGATCGATATCGATGACCTGCTGGAACTCTGCACGCTTCATCTCGTGCATCGGGATACGCTTGATGATACCAGCGTTATTCACCAGAATGTCTATCTGACCAACCTCTGCATGAATCTTCTCCACGAGAGCCTTCACGTCATCTTCCTTCGTTACGTCACATACATAACCCTTCACATTCTCGATGCCAGCCTCTTTATAGTTGGCCAGTCCGCGCTCGAGTGCTGCCTCATTGATGTCGTTGAAGATGATGTTCTTGATACCAGCAGCCACAAAAGCCTTGGCGATGTTAAAGCCAATACCGTAAGATGCGCCAGTGATCCAGGCGTTCTTACCTTCCAATGAAAATAGATTTGTCATAATTGTTTTTGTTTTAGAAGTTAATCTTATATTTGGTTGCAAAGATACAAATATAAATTGAAAAAAACAAGCCCTTTGTGCAAAAAAGGCCTGTAAAGGTTTACGTAGTGAAGAAGAAAAGTTGGACGACTCGGATTCGAACCGGGAATGACAGAACCAAAACCTGTAGTGTTACCATTACACCATCGTCCAATATGCGGGTGCAAAGTTAGTAAATATTTGGCTAATCGCCAAATATTTACCAACTAATCTTATTTGACAATCAGCAAATAATAATTTTTCTTGCCTTTTTGGGCCAGCAGATACTTACCGTCGATGAGATCATCGGCTGTAATCTCGCGATTCTGGTCGGTGAGTTTCTCCTTGTTCAGAGAGACGCCACCACCCTGCACCATCTTACGCATCTCACCCTTCGAGGGGAAGACGGGAGCCACCGTGGTCAGTAGTTCTATAGCAGGCTGACCCAACTGGTCGCGAGAGACTTCATGCTTCTCCACGCCATCGAACACATCAAGGAAGGTCTGTTCGTCAAGTTTCTCCAAGGCCTCCTTCGTCGACTTACCGAACAGGATGTTGGAAGCCTCGATAGCCATGTCAAGGTCTTCCTTTGAATGCACCATCACCGTCACTTCTTCAGCAAGACGCTTTTGGAGGATACGACGGCCTGGATCCTGCTTGTGTTCCTCGACGAGGGCATCAATGGTTTCCTTGTCAAGCGAGGTGAAAATCTTGACATAACGCTCTGCGTCCTCATCGCTCACGTTCAGCCAGAACTGATAGAAGCGATAGGGCGTCGTACGATTGCGATCGAGCCAGATGTTACCACTCTCCGTCTTTCCGAACTTCTTACCGTCCGACTTCGTAATCAACGGACAGGTCAGGGCAAAGGTCTCCACTTCATTACCGAGTGTACGACGAATCAGTTCCGTACCTGTTGTCATATTACCCCACTGGTCGTTACCACCCAACTGGAGTTTCACGCCATAATGCTGATAGAGATATAGGAAATCATAGCCCTGCAACAACTGATAGGTGAACTCGGTGAAAGAAAGTCCATCACGGGCTGTACCATTCAGACGTTGCTGCACGCTCTCCTTGGCCATCATATAGTTCACCGTGATATGCTTACCGACCTCACGAGCGAAATCGAGGAAAGTGAAGTCTTTCATCCAGTCGTAGTTGTTGACCATGATGGCAGCATTCGGTTCCTTTGACTCGAAGTCGAGGAACTTCGCCACCTGCTTCTTAATGCACTCCTGATTGTGATAGAGCGTCTCGTTGTTCAGCAGATTACGCTCCTGTGACTTTCCCGAAGGATCGCCAATCATACCTGTAGCGCCACCCACGAGAATAACGGGACGATGACCACAACGCTGCAGATGACGGAGCATCATAATACCGCAGAGGTGTCCGATATGCAGAGAGTCTGCCGTAGGGTCAGTACCCAAGTAGGCGGTCACCATCTCCTTCTGGAGCAGTTCCTCAGTACCGGGCATCATCTGTGCCAGCATACCGCGCCATTTCAGTTCTTCAATAAAGTTCTTCATACCTTATTATATATATTATTTGTTTACTGTTCACTGTTTACAGTTTACAGTTGATTACTTCTATAGTCAGAACGGCTTGCCAGCATATCATCTGTAAACTGTAAACCGTCAACTGTAAACTAATTCCCCTACGGCACAGGGTCGTAGCCACTGCCTCCCCAAGGATTACATCTCAAGATGCGCCAGATAGCCAGTCCGAGGCCCTTGACAGGTCCATGCTTCATGATGGCTTGCTTTGCATATTCACTACAAGTAGGCGTAAACCTGCAAGAAGGTCCCAACAGAGGGGATATGCATATCTGGTAAAACCGTATAGGTAGGACCAACAGCCAGGACAATATGTGAGAGAGCCGTTTCAGCATTCTTCACCCTTTCACCTTTCCACCCTTCGCAATACGCAGCAGGATTCTGACCACGCGTTCTTCCACTTCCTTGGTTGGGTAATGTTTGTCTGAGAGCCAGATAAGCCCTATCAGCATCTCCTGATGATCAGCCATCTGCTCCCACACCAGTTGCTTGTGCTGGCGATACGCCTCACGAATTTGGCGCTTCACCCGATTTCTGTCGACAGCATGCTTGAACCGCTTCTTAGGGACACTGATCAGGAGTTGGGCAGGCCCATGGCCACTACGTCGTTGAATAGTCTGGTATACGGCTCTGAGGGGAAAGGCAGAAACAGACTGGCTGTTGCCATTATCAAAGAGCGCCTCTATCAGCAGATTGCTTACCATGCGCTCCCGTTTCCTGAAGGTAGGAGCCGCCGCCATCGTGCTAATCTTGTTTCTCCAAGAGATAATGCAGTAGGGCTCCCGTCATCGAGGGATATTTCTCCGAGGGTGCCTCAATGTCCAGGCGCAGGCCTGCGTCCTTGGCAGCCTTGGCCGTTGCCGGACCGAAGGTGGCGATGGCTATCTCGCCTTGCTTGAAGTTGGGGAAGTTCTTCGTCAAAGACTCTATACCCGACGGACTGAAGAATATCAGCATATCGTAGTCGAAGGTCTTGATCTCCTCTGGGGTGAAGTCATTGCTGACAGTCTTATACATCACACACTCTCTGTGGGTGAGTTTCTTAGACTCCAGCAGATTCGAGAGACTGTCATTATGGACATCACTCATCGGCACCAGATACTTTTCGTTCTTGTGCTTCACCATAGCAGGAATCAAATCGTCCACACGGCCTGTCTCGCCGAAGAACACCTTGCGCTTGCGATATTGCACATACTTCTGGATATACAGGGCGATAGTCTCTGTGACACAGAAATACTTCATATCCTCAGGAATAGTGATACGCAACTCCTTGGCCATATTAAAGAAATGGTCAATGGCATGACGTGAGGTAAACACGATGGCCGTATAGTCAAGGATACTGACCTTTTGGGCACGGAACTCCTTCGCACTGATAGCCTCCACCTTGATAAAAGGACGGAACACCAGTTCAACCTCAAATCTGTTCGCAATGTCAAAGTACGGCGACTTCTCACTGGCAGGTCTGGGCTGTGAGACTAAAATCTTCTTTATCATCTCTGTCTTAAAAAATTACTCTCAAATGATTCACAATAACCGCCAAACCACCCCAAAGTGAAAGCAGCGGTACCATTTCAAGGGCGCAAAAGTACAAAATTATTTGCATATAAAGCGCTTTTTGAGAAAAAAAGATGACATAAGTCTTATAAAATGTTAGTATTTTGATTAAAACCACTACTATAAACGTATAAATAGCGGCATTTTGTATAGGAAACTGGAAATAAGCGCGCAACAGCAGGACGGGGAAGAGCAAGACCCCTTCCATCGAGATGAGGAAAATAAGCAATGTAAGAAATTTTTTATTCCTCGAACTGTCAAACATGATGGTATTCACGATGGAATAGAGAAGGAACTTGAACAGGAAATAGCCAACCATGACAAGGAAAATCACCCCCAGCAGCAGGTGTTCTGTCGAGAAGATGAACGTGTCGCCTCCCGTAGCAATTGCGTAGAGATAATACAGCATTGAGCAGGTCAGACAAGTGATAACCGAGAAGACAAGTTGAATATTGATTTCGTCGCCCGTCTCCGCCACAGAATGTTCACCCCTCTGTACATAAAAGAAGTCCTTCACCTGTCGGCCGATGAAACCAGAGATTCTGGAGAAACTGAATGTCATCACCAGGAAACAGAGAATCAGCAGCCCCGAGATGAGGCTGTCATTACTCAAGGTCTCAGGCACGGGGTCACCTGCCACACCATAGCGTCCCCCGCCCAACTCTGGATGATAGAGCGAATCGTTCGAAAAGAAGTTCTCTCGATAATAGGTGGGTAACTTCACGTCCTTCAAGTCTCGCGGAATCTCCTCGCCAGGCAGATGAAGTGTGTCTGGACGCTCACTATAGTGAATCTCGTCTGGTGCGAACCACGCCTGGATGGCGGAGTCCTGCTGGGCAGGGGTGGCATCCTTAGGCAATAACCGCAGCACCTGATAAGGTGTCTGCGGCTTTGCTGGTGTCCGTGGCACTAAGTCAAGTGCGACGATACTGGGCGGTTCTACGTAGATCGAGTCTTGCATCAGATTCCGAACTCCTTGCGGATATCATCCACACGGTCAAGTTTTTCCCAGGTGAACAGTTCCACATCGATGGTCTTGGTCTCATGGTAGTGGCTGGTAAAGGTCTTCTTGACAACTTCACTCTTCCGCCCCATATGTCCATAGGCAGCAGTCTCACTATACATGGGCTGACGCAATTTCAGGGCGCGTTCAATGGCTTTCGGACGCAGGTCGAAGAGTTTCTCGATCTTCTGGGCTATCTCCGCATCGCTCATCTGCACCTTACTGCGACCATAGGTATTCACGTAAATGTTCATGGGTTTGGCCACGCCGATGGCATAACTCACCTGGACAAGCATCTCGTCGGCCACCCCGGCAGCCACCATGTTCTTGGCGATATGACGGGCAGCATAGGCAGCGCTGCGGTCCACTTTCGATGAGTCCTTGCCCGAGAAGGCACCTCCCCCGTGAGCACCCTTACCACCATAGGTATCGACGATAATCTTTCGGCCCGTCAGACCCGTATCGCCATGAGGACCACCAATCACGAACTTACCCGTGGGGTTCACGTAGTATTTGATGTCGAGGCCGAAGAGGTCGAGCACCTTCTGTGAGTGGATCTTCTGTTTCACACGGGGGATGAGGATATTAATCACGTCATCCTTGATCTTGGCAAGCATCTTCTCGTCCTCGTCAAACTCGTCGTGTTGGGTGCTGACGACGATGGTGTCGATACGCTCTGGGATACCAGCGTCGCTGTACTGCACCGTCACCTGACTCTTGGCGTCCGGACGGAGGTAAGTCATCTCCTTTCCCTCCTTGCGGATCTCGGCCAGGGTACGCATGATGAGGTGTGCCAGGTCGAGCGACACAGGCATATAACTCTCCGTCTCATTGGTGGCATAGCCGAACATCATACCCTGGTCACCTGCTCCCTGCTCGTCCTCGTCGGCACGGTCAACACCCTGATTGATGTCGGCACTCTGCTCATGGATGGCTGTCAGGATACCACAGGAGTTACCGTCAAACTGGTACTCCGCCTTGGTATAGCCAATGCGCTTGATGGTGTTTCGGGCGATGGTCTGCAGATCGATATACACTTCACTGCGCACCTCACCCATGATCACTACTTGTCCTGTGGTGACAAACGACTCGATGGCGCAGCGGGCCTTGTCGTCGTATGCCAGGAACTGGTCTAATATTGCATCACTGATCTGATCCGCCACCTTGTCGGGATGGCCCTCAGACACAGACTCTGATGAAAATAAATAACTCATTCTATACTATAAATTATAAATCGTAAAATATAAACTGTAAATCGTAAACTATAAACTGTAAACTGTAAACCGTAAACTGTAAACCGTAAACTGTAAACTGTAAACTGTAAACAAAAAACTACTCCTCCGGCATCATGATGACCTCTGCACGGTTGCCAGCCTTCAGGACCTCCTGTACGAAGGCGCTGATACTCTCAGGTGTCTGGGCGTTCACCATCTCTTCGTAGCCCGTGTGGAAGTCAACCCCCCACTGGCGCCAGTCGTTAATCTGATTCATCCAGTAACCGTTCTGCTTCAGTTGGTCACCATGGTTCTTCAGCATATACTCCTTCACCTTCGTCAACTTGTCGGGATCACAGGTCTTGGCGATAGCGGTCACCTCGTCACGCATGATCATCAGGGCGGTGTCAGCCTTCTCTGGCTTCATCGGACAGTAGACGAACATGGTGGTGCTGATCTCATAGTCATCGCGGCTAATGCCAGCATTGCTGCTCACGGTATAGGCGGCACTGGCATCCTCGCGAATCTTCTTCAGATACTCCATCATCAGCACCTGTCCGGCCATGGAGGCCTTGACCCTATTCTCCAGCGTATAAGGCAGATCCTTTGAATACCAGAACATCACGGCAATGGCCTTCGGGGTCTCTGACTTATGCTTGAAACTGTTGATGACCTCACCAGTGAAGTCTGTCGAAATGTTCTTTCCTTTCTCAATCTTCCCCTTGGCAGGCAGTGAGGCGATATACTGCTCAATCAGCGGACGGATGGTAGCCTCATCGTAGTTACCGACGATGGTGAAGGTATAGCCTGAAGCATCAGCGGTGCGCTCCTTGGCCATCTGAAGGATACGGTCGTAGTCCACCTGCTTCAGGTCTGCCACCTCCAGCGACTTGACGCGAGGACTATGACTGCCGATGGTGGCGTTGAGCGAGTCGCTGAATACGGCCTCAGGCTGCAACAGACGGTTCTTCAGGCTGATCTCCGTGGTCTGCATCAGGTTGTCGTACGATTTCTGGTCCTTGTTGATCTGAGTGAAATAGAGATACACCAACTGCAGCATGGTCTCCACATCCTTCGGTGTCGACGATCCGTTGACACTCTGCCTGTAAGCACTCATCGAGAGACTTGCGCTGGCGATCTTGCCTGCCAGGGCCTTCTCCAGTTCGGTATGAGAGAAGTTCCCCAGGCCGCTGGCCTCTATCACGTCGTTGAACATCTTGACATTGGGCAGATCCTCATCGCCGTAGAGTGAGGAGCCTCCGAAGCCCTCACCACTCAGCAGCACCTGATCTTTCTTCAGGTCGGTCTGCTTCAGCACCACCGTCACGCCGTTCGAGAGTTTCAGTTCCGTATAGTCGAAGGTATCGTTCTTCGTCTCACTGAGGATAGTACCTTTTTGGGGCAATGTAGTGATCAGCGGCTCGTCCTTCACATTGTCCACGTAGGCCTCGATCTGGGCAGCGCGGGCGTCGGCAATGGCTTTCTTCAGCCCCTCCTCCGTAGGATAGACGGCCCCTTCCTTCTCATTGTTGAAGTTAAGCACCACAAGGTTGGTGTCACTCGGCGATACCAGTTCCTTCATCACACTATTGATGGCTTCCAGGGGAATCATTGGAGCGATCTGCTTCATCGTCGTATAGGTATAGTCGATGCTGGGGATAGGTTCCTGATCGAGGAAGTGCTGCACATACTGGTTCACGAACTGGCTGTTGAAACGCTTGTCCTTGTTGGAATATGCCTTCTCGAGATTGCTCACGTAGTCAGCCTTGAAACGGTTGTATTCCGTAGCCGTGAATCCGAACTCAGCGGCACGGCGGGCCTCAGTCAGGACATTCGTGACGGCAGCCTCCGTCTGACCGTCCTTGGGCAGCACATCCACCTCAAAGGCATCGACAGCCTTCGACAGGAGATAGTTGCCGTCGCCGGCTGATGCCTGCAAGAACGGGCTCTCGGGCTTCTCTGCATATTCCTTCAGACGATTGTTCAGCATCGAGAGGGCTGCATCCTTCACATAATCCGTGACGATATAGGCCAGCGTTCCTTTCAGGGAGTCGGGGAAGGCCTCATGCTTCATCATCACGTAAGCCAGGTTGTACTGCTGTTCCTTGTCCTTGTCGATGACGAAGATCGGCTCGGCATTGTCTGGCACGGGCTCTGCCACTACCTTAGCGGCATCGGGGCCTGGGGTTGCGATTTGCGAGAACAGGTCCTTGATCTTCTGCTCCACCTTGTCCACATCCACATCGCCAACAACGATGATACCCTGATTGTCGGGACGGTACCACTTCTCATAGTATGCCTGCAGGAAGGGGCGCTCAAAATTGTCAATGATCTCCATCAGTCCGATAGGCATACGGTAGCCGTACTTCGAATTGGGATAGAGTTTCGGCAGGTCGCGCTCCAGCATACGCATCTGGGCCGAAGTGCGCAGGCGCCACTCCTCGTGAATCACGCCACGCTCCTTCTCAATCTCCTCCTGTTCCAGCAACAGACCGTCGGCCCAGTCGTAGAGGATCAGCAGACATGAGTCGACGATACTCTCACGGGTCGTGGGTACATTACTTATATTATAAACCGTCTGGTCGATACTTGTGTAGGCATTCAGGTCAGTACCGAACTTCACGCCGATGCTCTCACACCAGCGCAGCAGTTCGTTGCCCTTGAAGTGCTTTGAGCCGTTGAAGGCCATGTGCTCCAGGAAGTGGGCCAGTCCGCGCTGGTCGTCATTCTCCTGGATAGAGCCCACGCGCTGGGCGATATAGAACTCGGCACGGTTCTCCGGCCAGTTGTTGTGACGGATGTAATACGTCAGTCCGTTGTCGAGTTTGCCGATACGTACATCGGGATCCACGGGAATTGGGAATAGTTTCTTCATCTTCATAAGTTTGGTTATTGAATATTTGGGTGCAAAATTACTGCTTTTTTCTCAATTAGACGCAGAAGTCATCTAAAAACTACAAGTTTTTATCGATTGTTTACAGTTTACGGACTTTTTATTGTTTACAGTTTACGGTTTACAGTTTACAGATGATAACCTGGCAAGCCACTCATTCTGCCTTTAGAAGTAATCATCTGTAAACCGTAAACTGTAAACCGTAAACTAAAAATCACTTCCTCCTATTCCTCGGATGATGCTCGAGAATCTCCTTCCGCAGCGTCGAGGTGTCGATATGCGTATAGATCTCTGTCGTGCCGATACTCTCAATCACCCTCAGGTCGGCACCTCCTTCGAGCAGGGCGGTGGCAAACGAGTGGCGCAGGGTATGGGGCGAGATGGTCTTCTGGATACCTGCCTCTTCCGCCTGCCGCTTGATCATGATGAGGATCATCACTCGCGTCAGATGCGCCCCCCGGCGGTTCAGAAACACATAGTCCTCCTCGCCAGGCTTGATCGTCATGTGCCGACGGTCGTCGAACCAGTAGTCAAGTTCCTGGATGGCCTTTTTCGAAATAGGCACCAGCCGCTCTTTCGAGCCTTTGCCCATCACGCGGATAAACTGCTCGTCGAGATACAGGTTCGAGAGTTTCAGGGTCACCAGTTCGCTCACACGCAGGCCACAGGAGAAGAGAACCTCAATAATAGCCCTGTTCCTGTGTCCCTCCCACTTCGAGAGGTCGATGCTCGCTTCCAGACGGTCCACCTCGGCCGTCGTCAGCACCTCAGGCAGGTGCTGTCCTATCTGCGGCGACTCCAGCAGTTCCGTAGGGTCGTCATCACGATAGCCGTCCAGTTGCAGGAAACGGAAGAAACTCCTCACCCCACTCAGGATCCTACACTGACTCCGGGCATGGATCCCTATATCATGAAGGCCTGCCGAGAAGTGCTCCAGGTCTTCCAACTGCACCTCTCGCGGGTCCTTACCCTCCCCTTCCAGATAGTCGAGCAGTTTCCGCAGGTCACGCTGATAGGCATCGAGCGTATTGCCCGACATGTTCCGCTGCAGTTTCAGATACCGCACGTATCGCCTTACCATCTCTTGCTGAACCTTTTCCATCTCTATATCCAAGTGGTTCGGAGTCCCCGGGTCTTTCTGCTTGTCAATTCTTTTATCGCCAGATGATTCTTGGTGGTGCAGGCAGCCAAGGGGCATTCCCTCCTGCCACAGATGAAGACACAGCGGAATGGGTCCTTGTCGTAAATGTCCATTTCTCTGGCTTGTGCTGACTGTCGAACTCTACAAACTCTTCGTATGTCGGCTGTTTGTCAAGCCCCAGTTCCATCACCTTATTATATATAGCCCGCCGGCTGGGAGCATTAAACGGCGCATCATTCTGATTCATCATGCTATTTTCCGTAGGTCGATAGACACCCTTGAAGAAGGTATAGCCGCCTTCATACGTTCCAATCTTTTCATTGGCGAACTCGCCATCATAGATGAATCTGCTCCAAAGAACCTTCGTGGAATCCTTTTCCGAATCGATATTCATGAACCATGCCCATTTCTCATGCAACTCCTTCAGAGCCTTGATGTCAGCATCCGTGACGGAGCCTTCCGTAGAGCGCACATATTCATCGGCCAGTTTCGCGAAGCCATGGCCGATGGCCTCATGCGTCAATACCTGCCGGAACGTCTCGCTCTTCAGACTGCCGACCACCGGACACAGGGCGATGGCGTAATTGTAGTCAGTCTTCTTCTGGTCTCTTACCATATAGGTTATACCCTTTTTCTGATTAGTATTCAGTATCACCACCGCCAAGGCATGGATGGAGTCGATGTCTTCCACCTTCTTCACATAGTCCATCACGCGATCGGCATCTACGGAAATGCCTGTGGTCTGATGATCCGGTACCGTACGGAAAACTGTTGATAGGCCATCAAAGCGATTGCGCTCGGAGACGGCCGTCACCTGATAGACGTTGAAATAGTCACGGAGCGACTTTATAGGCTCCTCACTGAAGAGATTGTCCACCGCCTGGTTCATGACTTCATCATAATAGCCGCTGTTAATGTCTTCATCCAGGAAGCCGTCACCCATCAGCACGAAGGGAATCCCTTTGCCCACCTTCGCAGTATTCAGCACCTTCACCTTCCCATCCTGAGAGAAGTCCGCCGAGATGGAACTGAAATACGGTTCCTGATATAGCCACAGCGTATCAAGCCCCAGATAATTACCCTTGTCGTCCTGCATCGCCATGAAGAGCGCACCCTCTCTCGGATATGGTGTTGAGTTCAGCCCCACATAGAGCATCATTGTTTCACCTTCATAGTCAGTTCTGCTTCTGGACTGATAGATGGGGTCCAGTTTCACCCATTCTTCCAGGCCGTCGGTGGCTAACAGCATCAGGTCTTTCACGTTGATGTTTGTGTGGTATGTAAAGGTCCTGCTGCCTCCGCCCTCCTCTATCATCCACTCATCCAGGTCAAACCAGGCATACTCATCGCGCTGTCTGATGCTGACGGTCTTCGTCTCACCACCAGCCTCTATGGTCATGACGGCCGTGCGGGGACTCTTCGTCCTGTTCGTCGATATGGTGGCAAGGGTGATGACATTCTCACCGGCCTTGCCGCTCCCTGGCGAGAAGGTCAGCCAGTTTGCCGGACAAACAGCCTTCCACGACTTTTCCGACCTGAACCTGAACTCGGCAGTCTGGTTAGTCACGGAATAGAGTTCCACTGTTTCCGGGGTTGACAGGGATATCACCTCATCTTCTTTTTCGCAACCTACCATCAGGAACAGCGCCAGGCCACATGCCAGTTTACATATCCTTTCTCTTATCATATAAACACCTCTAAATGTTTCGGATGCAAAGTTACGTATTTATTCTGACAAAGCCAAATGTTTAGTTACGCCTTTTTGTGATTTTATGAGAAAGTTTTCCGGCTTTTTGTTGCACGGATACGATAAAAGCACTATCTTTGCACCTGACTATTATTATTCACTAAACAAATACAACAATGAAAGAATTAAAAGGAACAAAGACCGAGAAGAACCTGCAGGAAGCCTTTGCCGGTGAGTCGCAGGCCAGGAACAAGTACACCTACTGGGCATCGAAGGCCAAGAAGGACGGTTATGTACAGATTGCCGCCATCTTTGAGGAGACGGCTAACAACGAGAAGGAGCACGCCAAGATGTGGTTCAAACTCCTGGAAGGCGGCGCCATCAAGTCTACTCCGGAGAACCTCGAGGCTGCTGCGAACGGTGAGAACTTCGAGTGGTCAGACATGTATGCCCGTATGGCTCAGGAGGCCCGTGAGGAGGGCTTCGACGAGATTGCCGAGAAGTTCGAGGGAGTGGCCAAGATTGAGAAGGAGCATGAGGAGCGCTATCGTAAGTTGCTCGACAATATTAATAAGGAACGCGTGTTCTCGAAAGACAACGACGTGATCTGGCAGTGCTCCAACTGCGGACATATCGTCATCGGCAAGAAGGCTCCCGAGGAGTGCCCCGTCTGCAACCATCCGCAGTCCTACTTCCAGGTGAAAGCCGAGAACTACTGATTATTTCTATTCCAGAATAATCACCTCTTACCCAGGCGCAGACCGAAGAACGTTCGGATGCTCCATTTATTGTTTTGTACGGTGAGGTTATCCTTATCGCCGATGTTGGTGAAGTTGAACACCATCGATAAGCCGATGAACTTGTTGCCCCATTGGCGAACGACGGCTCCGCGACCTGTGATGATGACCTCAGGGAAGTGATAGTGAAGGGGTATGCGGTCGTCGCCGAAAACCATTGACGTATTGCTGTAGACGATGAATGTGGGCAGGGCGGAGATATGCAGCAGCCACCCTTGACCTGGCACGTAGTTGTAGCCATAGCCAGCGCCGAGCCCGATGTTCGTCATCTTCAACTGCATCTCCTGTTCCCAGTCGAGGGTGGCACGTTGTCCCATCCCCGATGCTGCCAGGAGGAAACTGCCTGCGGAGCGGCGCTGGATGTAACTCTGCGAGAAGGCGGCGGGATAGGAGAATCGGCGGCTGTTGAAGACGTAGAATGCGTTCAAGTTGAGCGTCTTCACTTTCAGCATACCGTCAGGCAGTCCGATGCGTTCCATGCCCTCATGGTCGTGCCAGCCAGTGAAGTTCTGGGCATCCTGATAGATGACGTCAAAGCCGAAACGACGCCCATAACTGTTGAAGTTCAGTTCATAGTCGCTGTACCTGCCCATCAGTTTGGCAGGATTGAGTGATACACTGAGCGAGAATCCCAGATAACTCACACCCATACTGAGCGTCGCTTTCCTGTTGGCTTCCATCTCCGACTTGAAATGCTGGCCGTTATCGAAGCCCTCGGCCTCAATCTTCGCCCCTGACACGTTCATCCTCGCCGTGATGGTCCACTTC
>ONPM01000060.1 GCA_900319715.1 uncultured Prevotella sp. | reverse complement strand
TATCGGTATCGGACTCTTCGGCATCTTCTCCATCATGCGGTACCGTACCGACGCCATGCCTGTCCGTGAGATGACTTATCTCTTTGTCATTATCGCCCTGTCGCTCGTCAATGCCATTTCTGAAGGTGTGCCCATGATTGAACTCGGCATCACTAACCTGATTTTCCTGGTGGCCGTGTGGGTCAGCGAGTGGCATCTTAAGGTGCTGCCGTCGAAGATTATCCAGTACGATAAGATCGACCTCATCACTCCAGATAAAAAGCAAGAGCTTATTGCAGACCTTGAGAAGCGCCTTGGGCTCGACATCGTGCAGGTAGAGGTTGGCGCCGTAGACTTTATCCGTGATATGGCGATGGTGAAGATCCGCTATCGTGGTAAGCGTGTCGATGGCGACATCGCTAACGAGTTGAAGCTCTCGAAAGATCAGTTGAAAGAATTTAATAAGTGAAAGAGATGAAGCGGTTATTGGTGATTATGATGGTGTCGTTGCCGCTGACGGCCATCGCGCAGTCTGATGACTTCGGCCTCGACTTTACGCTCGAAGCTCAGAAGAAGCTCTCCAAGCAGTGGAGCATCGGCTTTGAGGGGGAGATGCGTACCCGTGACAACACTAAGACGATGGACCGTTGGAGTGCGGGCTTGGGTGTCGACTACAAACCTTCCAGCGTGAAATGGTTCAAGCTCTCTGCCGGCTATTCGTTGCTATATGACAACAATGAGCGTACCAGCTATTTCGATGCTACCGACGACGAGGTGCTTGATGGCGATGCCGACGAGGGTGATCCCAAGAAATATGCCAAATACTGGGGCACTCGCCATCGCTTTAACGTATCGCTGACATTCGACAAGAAACTCATCGGCAACTTTAAGTTCTCTCTTCGTGAGCGCTGGCAATACACCTATCGTCCGGAGCATACCGTCAGCGAGCGGTGGAGTTATTTCGACAATGCCTACGACGGAAAGCCGAAGACGTATTCTGGTAAGGGCAAAAACGTGCTGCGCAGCCGTCTCCAGGTGGAGTACGACAAGAAAGGGCTTGCGCTGACGCCCTATGCTAACGTGGAGTTCTTCAATGCCTGGAGCCTGCAGAAGACGCGCATGAATGTCGGTTTAGACTGGAAACTCTCCAAGCAGCATACTGTAGGAGTTTTCTATCGATACCAGGTCGTTCGTAACGATGATGACGACAACGAGCCGAATTTCCACATGATCGGCCTCGGTTATAAGATTAAACTGTAAATTAAAAATATAGACAGTAAACTATCAACTATCGCCTTTGCTGGTCATGATGTTCAGCACCATCTCGTCGGTGGCACACATCGCGTCGGCACCGATAGAGGTGAGGTTGTGAATACTCTTGTCCACACAGTCATCCACGATACCTTCTTCCGAGGTGACGCATTTCCCTTCCATTGCCAGTAGTGCCGAGAACATGGCCGTCGAAACGCCGCTGGTGATTTTCAGCGAGCACGATGGCTTTGCCCCGTCGCAGATCATGCCCGTCAGGTTGGCAATCATATTCTTCACGGCATAGCAGATACGCTCATAGTCGCCGCCCATCAGATAGGTGATGCCGCAACTTGAACCGATAGAGGCCACCACGCAGCCACAGAGGGCCGACAACTTGCCGAGCGACTGCTTGATATAGATTGCGGTGAGGTGGGAGAGCATCAGTCCGCGGATGAGTTCCTCCTCAGTGTTCTCGTTCTCCTTAGCATATACGCACACCGGGTTTGTGGCGCAGATGCCCTGGTTGCCACTGCCAGAGTTCGACATTACCGGAATCATCGCTCCCCCCATACGGGCATCGCAAGCCGAAGCCGTTCGTGAGATGATGTGCGAGAAGATGCTGTTGCCAAAGATACCTTTTGACAGCGGGCGGTCGATAGTCTTACCCAGATTATGGCCGTAGTTGCCTTTGATAGCTTCCCGGGCGGCATCCATATTCAGCCGCCGTGCCTCCATGATGAATCGTATCTCGTCGAGCGGGGCCGTGGTGGCAAAGTCATACACCAGGCGCATGTTCAGCTCCGTCTCGTCGGTGGTGCTGTCGTTGTCTGCAGTACGGTAGTTGCTGGCATCTCCCGCTACGAAGTGGGTGTGACTGCCGGCGATGACGGCAGTCTCTTCCTTGTCGCCAGCCTTGCAGACCACCTCGATATACAATTTCTCGCAGATGCCTTCCTTCAGGGCGATGCTGATGCGTTTCTCGGCGATGTAGCGCTTGCCTTCCTCCAGAGCCTCGGGGGTCAGGTCTTTCAGCACTTCGAGCTGGTAGGCGCTTTTGCCGATCAGCGCACCTAGGGCAATGGCGATTGGCAGGCCGATCATCCCAGTGCCGGGGATGCCCACCCCCATAGCGTTTTTCAGAATATTCGCACTCAGACAGACCTCGATCTTCTCCGGTCGGCAGCCCAGCTGCTCCGTAGCCTTCGCTGTACAGAGGGCTACGGCCATAGGTTCTGTGCAACCAATGGCAGGCACCACCTCTCGCTGCACCAGCTTGATAATGCGTTCACGTGTATCTTTTTTCACTCTTTTATCGTTTTAAATCTCTCCAGTCCCGTGTTCAGGAAGTCGATGTATGCCTGGATGTCTTCGTCGTAAGCGCGGCTACCGGCCAGGGGCTTGCCCGTGGCGGGGTCTACCATCACGTAGAACGGCTGTGCGTTGGCGCCAAACTTCGAACTCTGCAGCCAACTCCACTTCGCCCCGACGGTGCGTAGCGTCTTGGCCTTACCTTGCTCGTCGGTCACCTCGATGGGTTCCGCCAGCGGTGTTTTGTCGTCTACATAGAGCGAGATGAGCACGAAGTCGTTTGTCAGTTTGTCTGCCACGCCGGGGTCTGTCCATACGGCGGCCTCCATCTTTCGGCAGTTTACGCAGCCAAAGCCTGTGAAGTCGATGAGCACGGGCTTGCCCGCTGCCTGGGCAGCAGCCATACCCGTCTCGTAATCGGTGTATTTGGCTTCCACGGTCTTCGTGTTCAGATTAAAGTCCTGCGTGTTCATTGGCGGTGCGAAGGCACTTACGGCCTTACAGGGGGCTCCCCAGAGGCCGGGCACCATATATACGGCGAAGGCCAGTGAGCAGAGGCCGCCCATGATTGATACCACCGGCATCGGCTTCTGTAGTTCGCCGCCGATCTCGTCCTGCTGGAACTTTAGCCAGCCACACAGGTAGGCACCCAGGAGTGCGAAGATGACGATCCACAGCGAGAGGAACACCTCACGGTCGAGGATATGCCAGCCGTAGGCGAGGTCGGCCACCGAGAGGAACTTCAGGGCGAAGGCCAGTTCGATGAATCCAAGCACTACCTTTAGCATGGTCATCCATGATCCCGACTTCGGGGCCTGTTTCAGCCACGAAGGGAACATGGCGAAGAGGGTGAAGGGCAGTGCCAGTGCCACGGCGAATCCCAGCATGCCCAGTGCGGGTGCCAGCCAGTTGCCGCTGGTGGTGGTCTCTACGAGCAGCAGGCCGATGATGGGGGCTGTGCACGAGAAGCTGACGAGTACCAACGTGAACGCCATGAGAAAGATGCTGATGAGTCCACTGGTCTCTGTGGCCTTCGTGTCGACGCTGTTGGCCCAACTGTCGGGCAGTTTGATCTCAAACCATCCGAAGAAACTCAGTGCGAACACCACGAGCAGGATGAACAGCAGCACGTTGAACACGGCGTTGGTCGACATGGCATTTAGCGTGTCACTGCCGAAGAGCGCCGTTACCAGCAGACCCAGTCCGAGATAGATGACGATGATGCTCACCCCGTAGGTGACGGCATCGCGGATACCCTTCCGCTTGTCGTCCTTCGAGCGCTTCAGGAAGAATGATACTGTCATCGGGATGATCGGCCAAATGCAGGGCATGCATACAGCCAGCAGGCCCCCGACGAATCCCATCAGCAGAATATACAGTAGCGAATGATCGGCTATATTGTCGCTGTTGCTGCCCATGCTGCGCAACTCTTCTACCACGGGTTGCCAGAGTTGAGGGGGAGACTGGAGACTGGAGTGGGGTTGTGTGGTTGAGTCGGGGAGTGTGGAGTGAGAAATGTTATCCGAGGAGGAAGGAGTGTGGAGGGAGGAGTGAGAATAGTCTGCTGACAGTGTGTCGCCTGCATATTCCGTGCTGGAAGTAATCTTACTCCTCACTCCTCGCTCCTCGTTCCTCGAGAGCATCTCCTTGGCCTTGCCGCTCTTTTTCAGAGCCACTTCCGAAGGCGGCAGACAACTCTGGTCGTTGCAGGCACCATACTCCAGATAGCAGTCAATCGCGTAGTCGGGCTTGGTGAACCGTATCTTCTGCACGAAACTTACGCTCTTCTCAAAGTAGCGTAGTTCCATATCGAACATCTTATCAAACTGCTTGATCTCCTTTCCTCGTGGCTGCAGGCGACCCACCGTCTCTACGCCATCCATTTTCACGGCGTTGAACGTGGCCTCTATCGGACCGTCACTGCCTAGGTTGGTGGAGTAGACGTGCCATCCGGGGTCGATGGTAGCTGAAAACACAATCTCTCCCTCACCGCCCTTCAGCTCTTTAAGCTCAGCGGAGAAGTGTACTGGGTTCATCATCTGCGCTCCTGCCGCCATGGTCACAAGCCACAGTAGCAGAGCTGTCAATGCTTTCTTCATATGCTCGTCTTTTTTGCTTTATTACTTTATACACATTAGCACACTGCAAAGGTACAAAAAAGATTCTCTTTTTAACAAACTTTATTGCAGATTCTTCTCTATCCACTCCACAATCTTCTCGTTGGAGGGACGAGGAGCGTCGAGGCTGACGATGCGCCCCTGAGCATCAAACATCAGGAAGCGGGGGATGCCGTCGATGTCGTAGTTTTTGCAGAGGGCGGAGTTGAAATGATCAGGGCAGATGAACTGTCGCCACTGTGGTTTTTCGGCTGTTAGTTTCTTCTCCCATGCTCTGCGGTTCTGATCGAGCGAGATGGCAATCAGCTCGATGCGGCTATCACCCTTGTAGTGCTCGTACAGCTTAGCCATGTGGGGCGTCTCTGCCACACAAGGTCCGCACCAGGTGGCCCAGCAGTCGATGTAGACGGCCTTGCCCCGCAGGTCTTGCAGCGTGTAGCGCTTGCCATCGCGGTCGTACATCTCGAAGTCGGCAGCCGGTGCTCCCTTCTTCAGTTTGGCATAGTGGTCGTAGAGCCGCTGTGCTTCTGCCTGTCCTTCGGGGTTGGTGCTCACGGCCTTGTAAGCGGCCAGCTCCTCGTCCATATTGTCGGGAGCGTCCTTCAGGATGGCCTGTATGTGATTATCGGCATACATATTAATGATGTCCTGGTTGTTGAAAGCCTTTCTGAGTACCTGGTAGAAACTCTGTGGCGTGCGAGCCTCACCCCTTGGCATGTGGCGGTCACTGTACCAACGCCAGTAGTTAAACGCTTTGTCGATGTTGGCCGTGTCGTTGTGGTCGAAGGAACATATCCAGCGGTCGAAGTCGTCGTCGGTCTTATCGTGCTTGGCCCATGCCCAGCGGCAGAGGTAGGAGAACTCCTCGTATCTGATCTGTTCCGTCATGGCGCGGCGATAGTGCTCGCTCTTCACCTGATAGAGGGCCACGAGGCTTCGCTCGATATCCACCTCCACAGCGTTGCGATACTCGCTGAAGGGTGTGGCACTGAGCCGCTCCCAGGGCCATGCCTCAAAATTGTCGGAGGCTTCGTGCTGGCGGTTGAAGTCGAAGCAGTCGCGATTATCGCCGCTATAGTCTACGTCCATCACGGTTATCGTCTCGCCTTCCTCCGCCTTTGTCTTAAAGGAGATCTGCAGGTCGGCCTTCATCCCGTCTTCGAGAAAGATAATAGCCGAGGCTTTGGGCTCCTCGCTGACGAAGTAGGCGTTGGCGGGTTTCAGCACACTGATAGTAGCGTCGAACCGTCCGTCGGCAGCGACGGTGAGCGTATCGTAGCGACTGTCGTCGTCGGTTGTCTGTGCCACAATCACGTTGCCGCCCTGATAGTCCTTGATGCATCCCGTCAGCCGGGCTTGGGCCAGGCTGCTGAGGGCGCTGCTGGCGGTGAGCAGTAGTATAGCCAGTCTTTTCATCTTATTCCTTATTATTTACCAGTTTGTCGAAATATGCCGCAAATTCGGGCTCCGAGGGTCGCATGGCGTCGGGGGTGATGATGCGTCCATCCCTGCCGACGATGATGAAGCGGGGTATGCCTACGACGTGGTATGCCGTGTTGAGCACTTCGTCTCCTTCGGGGGTGACCAGATACTGATGCCAGGTGGTGGGGTGCTTCCCCAGGAAACTAATCCAGCGCTCGCGCTTCTTGTCGCATGCTATGCTCATGATGTGTACATCGTCACGGTGGGCATATTGCTTTTGGAGAGCCTCTATGTTGGGCATCTCCTCGATGCAGGGCACGCACCACGTTCCCCAGATATCGATGAGCAATAGTTTACCCGACAGCGATTCCAGGCTGAGCTGCTTACCGCTTACATCGGTAAAGGTGAAGTTTGGTGCCGGCTTTCCAGGATAGGTGGCTGCGTAGTTCTCCACCATCTTACTATACATTGCCTTTGCCCGCTGAGCCAGCGAGTCTGTTGGGTTGGTGCCGAGATAGTCGTCGAGATATCTGCGCGGATCTTCCACGGTGCCACTCATTTCTATGAGGCTGATGTTGAAGTCGCAACGGAAACGCTCTCTCATCTCACCCTCGGTGATGAATTGGTCGATGCCTTTGCGCATGGCTGCGACGTATTCATCTGTTGTTTTCAGCTCCGCCATGGGGATCTTTGCGGCCAGTACGTCGTAGAGCGAGTCGCGGTTGTACACTGACTGTGCGCTGGCGCCGAGAGAGAGTAGCGCCAGCATCACAGCCGATAGAAGAAATCTATTTAGATTCATTGTTCTTACCGTTTTTTACCAATCCTCATTCCAATCCTCGTTCCAGTCGTCGTCTCCGGATTCCACACCTCCATAAACGTCTGTCCATTCATAGTCAGTGATAACCTCCGTGCGAACATCGCCGTCGGTATATTCATTCTGAACGATCTGGTTGCCGCTACGGGTTATCTCCAATTTTGTGATGGGGATGGCGTATCGGTGCGACTTTACCGGCAATGTGTAGCGGATGAAGGTGCTGTTGTCGGGCACGTTGTCAATCACCTGATGGAACACATGTTCCACGGTGACGTCGTCGGCTGTCATCTCGTTGTAGGCCAGACGTCGGATGTCGAACCATCGCATCACAAACGGCATCTCACGGTGACGCTCATCGAGGATCAGTCTGATGGCTTCCTCCTGTGAGTCTGCCTCCAATTCAATACCCTCGCTCCCGGCACGCATGCGGGCCTGGCGCAGCTGGTTTACAAATCCCATGGCTTCGCTTACCTGGTTTTGGCGGGCCAGCGCCTCGGCGGCTGTCAGCAGCATCTCGGGCACCGTGGGTCCCGACTGCACTTGGTCTTCGTAGATGTAGTGGTAGAATTTGCGGTAGAGGATGTCGTCGCCAAAGCCTCCTACCCAGATGTTCCATAGTGTGTGCTTGCCGAAGAACTGCTCGTAGCGCAGGTCGTTGTCATGGTCGTAGAGTGCCAGCAGGCTCTCCGAGGGAATCATGTAGTTACCGCTGCTCACGGCGAAATACTGCGAATAGTAGTTCTCCTGATAGTCGGCCAGCTGGTTGGGGGCATATCCGTAGAGCTCAGAGTAGTAGATAGGTGCCCCCTCGCCGGTGATGGGGTTCGAGGCATAGTCTTCTTCGAATGTCAGTTCGTTATAGTCGTGCAGGGTGGTCCCTTGACTCTGCAGTGCCTCTTTGGCGTAGTCGGCAGCCTTATCATACTGCTGTGTGAAGAGGTAGTAGCGAGCCATCATGGCCTGAACGGCAGGCTTGCTGACGCGCCAGCGGCTGGTCACACCGTCCTGTGTGGTCTTCATGGCTTCCGTCAGGTCGGAGAGGATCAGGTCGTAAGTCTCCTGCAGTGTGGCGCGGCCGACGTTCTCCTCGTAGCTGGTACTCAGCTTCAAGGGGAGCCCCAGCCCGTCTTTTGTCTCGGCTGCGTATGGCTGGCAATAGGTCTGCGCCAGGTTCCACAGGGCTAAAGCCCTGGTGTAGTGAGCTTGCGCCAGATAGTCGGTGCGCTGCTGGTCGGTGATTCCCTCCACGTCGTCTATCTCGTTGATGACGAGGTTGGCAATGAATACCTTGTTATATTCGCTTTCCCATGCCTCATCGCCGTATTGTGCATTCTCTGCGTCGCGGATGCCAAATACGAATCCGTTCAGGTAACTGTCGCCCATCCATCCCATCTGTTCGTACATCTCGGGTTTCACGTCGATGTCGTCGGATGATGCGATCACGTATGATATCTTGGTGTTGAAGATGCTGCTGTTGTCGAACAGTGCATCGATCTGCTTACCGCTGTTTAGCACCTCGTTCTCTCCCTTTGAGGGGATGGTGTCCAGGTAGTCGTTGCAGGCGGTGAGAGCTATGGCCATTGAACAGATGGCCAGACTCTTGCATGCGGTTTTATATATGTTGACGATCATAATGTTCTTTTTTCTTTTTTGTCGATTATCTATAAGCGGATGCTGGCGCCGAAGGTGACGGTCAGCTCTGGGCGGTAACTACCCGGCAGGTATTCTGGGTGGTAGCCCTTTGAATTGGCACTCCAGATGAGGCCGAGGTTCTCCATTTTTCCGAATATGCTGATGTCCTTCACCCAGCCGTTGCCGAGCCACTTGCGTGGCAGCTGATAGTTGAGGTCTATCTCGCTGAGGTAGATGTAAGAGGCATCTTCCGTCACGATGTCGAGCGAGCGGTTGTACATGCTCCATGCACCGTATTGCTGCAGGTCGACGGGGTTCCCCTCATCGTCGGTAGTGGGCAGTGGCAGCATGCCGACAGGGTTGGCGATGACGCCGCCGTTGGCATCCATCAGGTCGGCTATCTGTGCCGAGATATTGGTTTTGTTGCTCCAGCTTGTGATATAGTCGTAGCTGAACTGTGGCATGATCATCTTATGTCCGAAGCGGCCGTTCAGGTAGGCTGTCAGCGACAGCGACTTCCAGCCCACACTCACGTTCAGACCGGCAGTATGGGGTGCTACGCTCGTACCCTGGAAGTGCAGGAACTGCTGCCATGGCATGTAATAGATGGAGAAGTCGTTGAAGTCATATTTGTTGCCATCGGTGCTTACCATCGTGGGCACACCGTTCTGCAGTCCGCCGTATTCGAAGGTGAACATCGGGTTCATCGGGTATTCAGGGATGTACCATGAGTTCAGGAAGTCGCTCATGTTGCTGGCTTCGGTGTAGAGTTTGGTGATCTCATTCTTATTGTAGGCATAGGTCAACGTACCGCCAAGGGTGAAGTCGCCGATGGCTCCGTTGGCTCCGAGCGTCACCTCGATACCCTTGTTGAGCATCTCGGCATTATTAAAGGTGGCGTTAGTGGTGCCGTTTACGCCGGCGATGGCTACCTCGCCCAGTACGTCGGTACTCTTCTTATGGTAGTAGTCCACTGATCCGTACAAGTGGTTGTCAAACAGCGAGAAGTCGAGACCCACATTGGTGATGGTGGTCTTCTCCCAGCGCAGGGTGGGGTTACCGTAGTCGTAGATGCTGCCAGGGTACTGCCCCGTCCACTCATCGGGATAAGACGACTCGGTCTTGATGGTAGTGCGTGCCGACGAGGTAGTGGGCGCATTACCGTTCTTACCATAGGTCAGGCGCAGCGTCAGGCGGTTGATGGCTTTTGAGTCCTTGAGGAACTGCTCATTGGCGATGTTCCACATGGCTCCCACCGACCACAAGGGACTCCAGCGGTATTTCGCCTCGCTGGTGATGAGGTTCGAGGCATCGCTACGGGCCGATACCGACAGACCGTAGCGCTCGTCGTACATATACGATGCGTTGCCGTAGAACGATACGAAACGATTGTGACTCCATGCATCCGACACGTGTACTTTGCCATTGGCAGGCACGCCGTTGATAGTGCTTTGCGAGTTATTCATGGTGTCGAAGTAGCCCATGGGACCCGTCGTACCATCGTTGCCAGCTTTCACTCCGTAGAGGTGAGGCTCGGTCCACGACTCGTAGTAGTAGTTGCTGATCTCGTTGCCGACGACTGCATTGATGGCATGTTTCCCGCCTAATGTGCGGTCAAAGGTGATGTCGTTACGGAACAGGTTGCTGCGGTTCTTGCCGCGTCCGTCGATACAGATGGCACCCGTCGGCAGGGCCGAGACGCCCTGAGCATTACCCAGAAGGTCGCCAGGCGTGTAGTAGTTCACTTGGTAGCGGGTGTAGAAGCTCTCTTCGCTGTTGGTCTGGCGTTGCTTATAGCGACTGCTCTCATACTGGAATCGGCTGTTGAAGCGCAGACCTTCGATGATGTCGACCTCGAGTCCTGCCTGAATGCGCCACTGTGTGTTGGTGGTGCGCTGGCGACGTTCGCGGGCTTCCTGCAGCAGGTTGTAGTTCATGTTGTGATAGGCGAAACCGCTCCAGTCGAAGGAGTTTAGCAGAAGGTCACTGTTGTACGAACTGTGGTAGTTGGTGGCATACGTGCCATCCTCATTAAGTAGCATTTCGTAGGGAGACAGGTCGCTGATGTTACCCAGTCCCATCGCCGAACTGTGACGGTTGGCATTCACAAGATTCACCCCCACGTTTAGGGCTATCCATTTGTTCATCCTGTAGTTGTTCTGCCAATCCAGTTTCCAGGTGTTGTCGCGGCTGCCGATGAAGTCACCCTTGTCGTGGGTGAACTCTGCAGAGAATCGTGTGCCCCAGTTACCTATGCCGCCGCTGACGGCTACATTGGTCTTGCTTTCCAACGGGTTGCTCAGCAGGTTGTCCTTTATCTGCTGGCGGTTGTCCAGGGCCGCTAACACACTGAGTTGGCGGTTCATCTCGTCGGCCGTGATGGTCCCCCAGTCCATGCCCTCAAAGAACAGCACCTCCGACTGAGTGACGGAATGGAATAGGTTACTCATGTTGCGTGCATAGCCGCCGCTGGTCATGCTATTGTCGAACATCCAGCGCTGGTAGTTAATCATCTGCGCAGCGGTGGAGAGGTTGGTCAGGTGTGCGACATTCTGCTTCCTTGAGATAGAGAGCTGGGTCGATGCCTCTACATTCCATTTCTTCAACCCCTTCTGGGTCTTCTTCGTCGTGATGACAATCACACCGTTGGCCGAGCGCGCTCCCCAGATGCTGGCGGCGGCTGCATCCTTAAGGAATGTGATGCTCTCGATGTCGTCGGTGTTGATGCGCTCCAGGGCGTTCATGTTGGGGTTTGTCTTGGCGCCCGCTGTCGGGTTGTCCATGATGGGGAACCCGTCGATAACAATCAAAGGCTTCGAGTCGGCATTCATCGTGCCCACGCCGCGGATGGTGAATGCCTTGCCGCCACGGCCGTCGTCGTTACCCTGCATACCGGCCACGAGACCTTCAAGGGCCTGCGACAGGTTGGCGGTGTGACGCTTCTCGATGTCCTCGCGCTTGATGATGCTATAGCTGCCGGTTGCACGCTCCTTGGAGATGGTCTGATAACCGGTTACCACCACTTCACTTAGTTGGTTGTCGGATACCAGTCTTACGTTTTGTCGCTGGTCGGCAGTACCTTGGGCGAAGTCGGCCGTATGAGTGAGCATGCCCAGATAGGCATACTCCAGCTGGCAGGCCGAGGTGGGCGCTTTGATGGTGTAGTGGCCGTTGTTGTCAGTGACGGTCTGTGCCTCACCGTTCTTCACTCTCACTACGGCTCCAGGCAAGGGTTCTCCTTGGTCGTCGCGCACCGTTCCTTCAATCTGTCGTGTGCGGCCGCTCTTGTCACGATGGGTGATGGTGACGATGGTGCCGTCGATGGTGTACTTGCAGCCGAGTTGGGTGAATACGTCGCTGAGCACGCGCTCTGCCGGTACGTCCTTCACACTGACGGTCACCAACGGCAGCTGGCGGGCCAGCTCTGCGCTGCAGATAAAGTCGAGACCAGTCTGTTTCTTCATCTCTGCAAAGAATTGTTTCACGCCTGCTTTCTGCAGACTGAGCGTCACGGTCTTGCCGGTGGTCGTCTGTGCCAGTGCGGGCACTGCCAAGGCAGTGGCAAAGGCAAGCAACACGGTTGCAGCGAGCCGTCTGAGTTTCATTGTTGTTTGCATTGGATTGCTTTTGTTATAATGTGTTAATTGTGATTTGTTCTCCTTCATTGCTTATCTCCACGTCGGCGGCCGTTGAGATGGCTTTCAGCGTGGCGTTGATGTCAGCATAGCGGCTCAGTATGCCTGTAAAAAGGATGTTACGGGCAGCTTCGTCCCCAAAGTTCACGTTGATGGCGTACCAGCGGCTCAACACGTCCATCAGCTTGGCCAGCGGGCAGTCTTCGAACATGAAGTTTCCGGTGTTCCAAGCCGTGTAAGGCTCCACGTCGACATCCTCGAGGGTCAGTGTGCCGTGGCTGATTGATCCCATCTGACCGGGATGCATCATCTGCTCGCTGCCAGAGAATGGCACGATGCCTATGCTGCCTTTCACGAGCACCACCTCTGTCGCTCCCTCTTTCCGGGTGTTCACGTTGAACTCCGTGCCGTGTACTTTTACATCGCCTTGAGGGGTATGCACGATGAAGGGGCGGCTCGCGTCGCTGGCCACCATGAAATAGGCCTCGCCGTCGAGTACCACGTTACGGGCCTCTCCGAAGAATTGTTCCGGGTAGATCATTCTTGTGTCGCTGTTCAGGTGGACCAGCGTGCCGTCGTCCAGCGTCAACCAATATTCCTTGTCCTGACGGGTGGTGATGCGCCGCGCTTCTAACAGCTGTTCCACGGCCTCCTGGTTGTCGATGTGGTATCTCTGCCGTATAGCGCTGACTACTGTCTGCCGCTCCTGAGGGCTTTCGGCCACGGGTGTCACCTCAGCTTCCTGTCTGTTGGCCTCGCGGCTGTGGGTCATGGCCGTTTTCACAGCCATGGGGACATGGGGGACCGCTGGCTCACTGTGTCGCCAGTACCACATAGCACCTCCTGTTAACAGGATTGCCAATACAGCAGCGGCGGCATAGCTATACCACCACCGCCATCTGTCTGTCGCTTGCATCCCTCGCTTCTCGGTTTCTGCCTCTTCGGCGATGCGCCGTCTCAGGGTTGCCAGGCTTCGTTCGTCGTCGATTTCGGCGAAATGTCGGTAGCGCTGCTCCAGCTCGTCACCGCCGATGCCGTTTTCGACCATCAGCTGTCTTAGCTCGTCAAATCTTTCTTCTTCCATCGTGGCTTTTTCTTCTTAATACGCTTTTTTTTCATTTAGGTAGACAAAAATAAGAAGAAAAATGCAGATGTGTCTTTTTAGCTTATAAGCACAGCCAATAGTAGCATTGGCTTCTTTCCCAATTCCTTTCGCAGCCGTTCCAGTCCCCGCTGGCGCTGCTTCTTAACCGTTTGCAGTGTGATACCCATTTCTTGTGCTATGTCTTCGCTGCTCTTCCCCCTGATGGCCAGCAGGAACAGTTCGCGCAACTTCGGTGGAAGGCTGTCGATAGCCAACAGCAACTGACGGATGGCTTCCTCCCTGTGGGGCAGACTCCCCGCCATGCTCTCCTCTGTACCCATCTGCAATTGGTGGTAGTCTTTCTCGAACTGCCTGATGCGCTCCTGGGCAGTCTGCTGTCGCCGCAGGTGGCTGATACATTCGTTGCGCACTCCGTTGTACAGATAGGCTTTCAGTGTGGCTGTGCTTTTGAAGGTATTGTGTTTCTGCCAGGTCTTTACGAATATGTCTTGCACAATCTCCTCTGCCGATTCCTGCGTCTCTACCGCCTGTATGGCGAATGCCACTAATGCCTTATAGAAATGCCTATAAAGCAGCTGGAGCGACGAGTCGTCCCAGCGGTGAACAATGTTGAGGTCGAGCGAGTCGGTAGTCATGCTATAGTAGTTTACTGTTTACGGTTTACAGTTTACGGTTTATAGTTTACGGTTTACAGTTTACAGATGAATACTTCTATAGGCGGAGTGGCTTTGCCAGGTAATCAACTGTAAACCGTAAACCGTAAACTGTAAACAATAACGACGGTCTACTTGAAGAGGCTGTCGAGGAGGGTGTAGAAAGCAGGGTCCTCGCCGACGATGGTCTTCACGATCTTACCGTCGGGGCCCACGATGATCTTGGTGGGGAATCCCTGGATGCCGTAGTCTGACAGCACCTTCGAGTCGCGTGGGTTATAGACGTGGAGCCATGGCAGGGCGTGCTTCTCGACGGCTGCCTTCCACTTCGCCTCGCTGTCGTTGCAGTCGATGCCGAGGATCTCGAACTTTCCCTTATACTTATTATAATAGTTCTTCATCTCGGGGAAGCCCTTGATGCACCAGCCGCACCAGGAGCCCCAGAAGTCGAGCACGACGTACTTGCCGCGCAGACTCTTCAGCGAGAGTGGCTTGCCCTGCAGGTCGTTGAGGGTGAAGTCGGGGGCCTCGCGACCGGCTGCCTGAAGCTGCTGGGCTTCATCCTCGGTCTTCTGCTGCTCCTCCACTTGGTCGATGAGGTTCTGGTAGAGGGGTTTGCAGCGACCGTCGCGCACGGCGGGGCTGAGTAGCTGGGCGGCGGCCTTCATCTGCTCAACGTCGGGCATGAGTTCCTTGATGATGGCTGCCGAGGCCTCCTCGTCGGCATGGGCCTTGATATAGTCGGTGACGACCTTGGCATAAGCCTCCATCAGGGGCTTCTGTCCTTCTTCGTATACCTTCATGACGGAGTCTTGGGGTACGCCGTCGGTCAACATCTTCTGGCACTTCTCCATGAACTCGTTGATGGGCTTCTGAGCCTGCTCTGTCACGAGGTCGGCCTGATGGTACTGGGCGTAGAAGCGCGAGCCATCGATGTCGTAGCGGTTCTCGCCGGCCTTTTGGGTGAGGATGGCCTCCTCGCCGGGGACGGCAGGAATCTGGTAGAAATGGGCAGAGCGGTCGCCACGGAAGGCGCCGGGCTCGGCCAGCGAGAGGGTGGTGACCTGTGGCACGTCGATGGTGAAGTCGAACACGCCCTGGCTACCAGTGAAGGTCTGACGGGCTTCGCTGTCGTTGCCTAAGAACACGGTGATGGTGTCGCCCACACCTTTGCAGTCCATCTTTACGTGCAGCTTGTTGCCGTCGGTGGCGCAGCCACTCATGGCGGCTGCTATCATAATCATACTAAGGATTGTCTTTTTCATTCTTTCTAAACCAATAAACTAAATAACTATCTCACGATGACCTTGCGTGTCCTGTCGCCTTCTCTGACGATGTAGATGCCGCGAGGCAGCAGAGCCCCGTTGGGCATGCGACGGCCCTGGAGGTCGTAGACCTGTACCGGCGACTGCGCATCGTCTAAAGTCGTACGGGGCTGGAGAATGGCTGTGGTGGCATAGTCCTTG
>ONPM01000058.1 GCA_900319715.1 uncultured Prevotella sp. | reverse complement strand
CAAATTATGGGGTGCAAAAGTACTAATTTTTTAGTTTACACTTTACGGTTTACGGTTTACAGACGATTACTTTTATAGATAATTAACTATAAATAGGAGCCTTTAGAACATTTCATCTGTAAACTGTAAACTGTAAACCGTAAACTGTAAACCGTAAACTGTAAACTGTAAACCGTAAACTACATCTCTTCCTCTTCTTTCGCCTTGCGCTCCTCTTCGAGCAGTTGGAAGTCCTTCTGGCGGAGCACGAACGAGTCGGTGAGGTATTTCTCGCGCACAATCTTGTTCTGTGCCAGTTCCTCAGGCGAGCCCTGGAAGAGGATGCGCCCCTCGAAGAGCAGATAGGCACGGTTCGTGATACAGAGCGTATCCTCCACGTTGTGGTCAGTGATGAGGATGCCGATATTTCGGTCCTTCAGTTTCCACACGATGAACTGGATATCCTCCACGGCGATGGGGTCGACGCCCGCAAAGGGCTCGTCGAGCATGATGAACTTAGGCTCGATGGCCAGGCAACGGGCGATTTCCGTCCTTCGGCGCTCACCGCCCGACAACTGGTCACCCTTGTTCTTGCGCACCTTGCCCAGACGGAACTCCTTGATCAGATCCTCCAGTTTCTGCAGTTGGTAGTCGCGCGGCTTGCCCGTCATCTCGAGCACAGAGAGGATATTGTCCTCGACACTCATCTTACGGAACACGCTCGCCTCCTGCGCCAGATAGCCGATGCCAGCACGCGCACGCTTATACACAGGGTAGTTCGTCACCTCCTCGTTGCCCAGGTAGATATGCCCTCCGTTGGGCACGATCAGACCCGTGGTCATATAGAAAGAGGTGGTCTTGCCGGCACCGTTAGGGCCCAGCAGACCCACGATCTCACCCTGCTTCACGTCGAAACTCACGTCGTTCACCACCGTACGTTTACCATACCGTTTCACGAGACCTTCCGTCCGCAGCACCAGCCGCTCCTCTTGCTGATTCTTTTCCATATCGGCTGCAAAATTACAAAAAAAACTGTCAACTATCGCCAACAACGGTCATCTTTTTACTTTTTTTCTCACACTTACCAGATCTCGATGCGGTTCTCAGGCCTGACGAATCCCTTGCCGCCAGTGATGCCGAAGAGACGGTAGAACTCGTCCATCAGGTACACGTTGCCGTTGACACGGATGGCATGGATGGAATGTTCATCATCGTTGAACTCCCTGAAAGTCTCGTCACTGAAGTTCGCCATCCAGCCAGTTTCTTCTGGAGCGCCTCCTTGTCGGCTCCTGCCTGAGCATTGTCGAAGGCAGCCTTCAGCCGCGCCAGCACCTCGTCCCCCTCCGTCCTGTCGGCGAGCGACTTCAGGAACTCGGTCCGTATTTTCGCCTGTTCGGCGATGGGCCCGTTCGAGTCCTCGCCCTTCTTCAGCGGGTTGGTCTCAAGCCATCCGCCAACGGCAAACTGGTAAAAGTCGTCGCCGGCATAAGTGCTCAGGTCCCAATACGAGGCGAACTCCGACGGCTCCACGATGTTTTCCCACACGCCGGCAGGCTCTTCGCCGCCAGAGGGGTTGTCGGCCACTCCCATGTCTGCGGTACACGACGCCACGAGAAGACCAGCCGTCAGTACGAGGGCCGCCATCCAGAAGTTCATTTTTACCATTCTCATTATTCCTATCATCAGTTAATTGATTTTTCTATTCAGGTGCAAAGATACGAAAATAAATTCATACCGCCAAATTATTCTCTGTATTTTTACATGACAAACCAAAAAGGACAAAGCAGAATTACAAATTACAGATTACAGTTTCAAAACAGGATGGTGGTTGAGCAGAATGATGATAAAAGCAAATAAACGTTAAATAAGTTTTTATATTTATATATAATATATTATATATAAATATAAACTTTCATATCTCATAGCACAAGAGGAACGCATAAAAAAAACTGTAATCTGTAATTTGTAATGGACAGGGCAAGACAGAAACGCCATATTCACACACACAACACGATACGATAAACATTGACATAACCCGGCATGCCGATAATACGCAGACAGCCGCCACGCGCAACGGGCTCTATCAGGATGGTGCGTGCAAGATATCTGCACCATATAGCGCAAGGCATTAGCATGAAGCACGGAAGGCATTGCAACGAGATACGGAAGGCATTAGGATGAGGCACGGAAGGCATTAGAACGGCTATCGAGGCGGAAAGACACGGCAAAACGGCGTGCGAGACAAATCAAATTTATAAATTTTAACAAAGAAAATTATTTAACAATTTGGCCAAAAGGAAAATTTTTTGTACCTTTGTGGCAGAATTACGAAGCAAATGACTAAGACGATTTACACATCCATTATCCTGACGCTCCTGATGCTGACGGCTACGCCTTGCCTAAAGGCGCAGCAGACGACACAGGCGACGCAGCAGGCGCTGGTGATCAACGAGATCATGCAGTCGAACATCGACTGTATCATGGACGACAAGAAGGAGTTTCCTGATTCGTGGGTGGAACTGTACAACAACAGCGACGGCGCCATCCAACTGAAGGGCTACCGCCTGGGGATCACCACCGTGGCCGACGACGCCTACCAACTGCCCTCCAGGAACATCCAACCCAGGGGACGGCTGCTGGTATACTGCGACAGGGAGAAGACAGGCCTGCACACGGACTTCAGACTGGAGTCGGGCAAGGGCTGCAACGTGTACCTCTTCAAGGGAGAGACGGTGACAGACAGTCTGCCGGCTCCGCTGAAGAAGATGCCGGCTCCGAACATCGCCTACGGACGGGAGACGGACGGCGGCAGCCTGTGGGGCTACCAACTGAAGGCCTCGCCAGGGGAGAAGAACGACGGTGGCATCTGCGATCACGACCACGTGCTGGGTGACGTCGTGTTCAGCGAGAAAGGCCGCGCCACGGCGGGCCCGCTCCGTCTGCAACTGACGCTCAGCCTGCCCCAGGGGAGTCCCGAGGGCACGGAGATCAGATACACCACTGACGGCAAGGAGCCTACGGCCAACAGCCGCCTCTACACGGCGCCCATCAACATCGCCAGATCGACCGTGGTGCGAGCCAGACTGTTCTGCGAGGGATGGCTCTCACCCGTGAGCACCGCCGAGTCGTATATCAGCCACGGACGGGAGATCACGCTCCCCGTGGTCTCCATCGCCATCGACAAGGACTACCTGGACGACGCGAAGATCGGCATCTACGCCAACAACAACGGCAGCAAGCGGAACGACTGGCGACGGCCCATGAACATCGAGTTCTTCTTCAACCCTGAAGCAGACAGCGACCTGAACCAACTCTGCGAGACGCGCATCGCCGGCGGTGCCACGCGCAGTGCGGCGCTCAAGACCATGGCCATCTATGCCCACAAGCGTTTCGGCACCAAGCGCTTCGACTACGAGTTCTTCCCAGACCAGAAGCCAGGACTGACGGACTTCAAGTCGCTGCTGCTGCGCAATGCGGGCAACGACTTCGACTACCTCTACATGCGCGACGCCATCATCCAGCGAACAATGGTCAGGCATACCAACCTCGACTGGCAGGCCTGGCAACCCGCCATCGTCTACATCAACGGCACCTACCGCGGCATGCTCAACATCCGCGAACGCAGCAACGAGGACAACATCTACACCAACTACGGCGGGCTGGAGGACATCGACATGGTGGAGAACTGGGACCAACTGAAGGCGGGCACCTGGGACAACTACAACGCCTTCAAGGCCTTCTACAAACAGCACGGACACACCAGGGCGGAGTTCGAACAGTGGATGGACTGCTCGGTGTTTATGGACCTGATGATCACCAACCTCTACTTCTGCAACCTCGACTTCCCTGGCAACAACATCGTGATGTGGCGCCCCAGGACTGAGGACGGACGCTGGCGGTGGCTGATCAAGGACACCGACTTCGGACTCGGACTCTACGACCGCGACGTGGAGTACAATATCGTGGAGTGGATCTACAACCCCAACTACGACAAGGACAACAGTTGGGGCAACGTGTCGGCCGCCACCCAACTTTTCAGGCAGCTGATGGACGACGACGACTTCAGGCGCGAGTTCATCGACAGATGCTATATCTACATGGGCGACTTCATGAACGACCAGGGCGTCAGCGAGGTATGGGACCCGATGTACGAGATGATCAAGGCCGAATATCCTCACCACCGCGCTCTCTTCAACCGCTGGTGGCCCAACTACACCACCGAACTGGAGAACGCCCACGCCTGGCTCAGAAGGCGCACACCCGTGTTCAGCAGGCATCTGGCCGAATACTATGACCTCGGCAAGCCCGTGACAATGACCGTCAACACCGCCCTGAAGAACGCCGCAGAGGGACACTTCCGCTTCAACGGCGTCAGCCTCTCGAAAGGCACGTTCAACGGGCACTTCCTCACAGGGCGGCACATCACCCTCGAGCCTGGCGAAGAGTCGACCCTCAACGTGACGGGCTGGAGGACGGTCGTCAACGGAGCATCACAGGAGCACCCAGGAGCCAGGCTGGAGATGGACGTGCCTGAGTGCAACAGCCTCATCGTCAGCGCCCTGCTCGACGGAGAGACCAGCATCGGCACCCTCCGCACTGACACAGGCAGCCACGACGTCTACGACCTGAGCGGGCGGAAGGTGCGCACTGGCACCACCTCGCTCGAGGGCCTGCCCAGCGGCATCTACATCGTAGGCGGAAGGAAGGTGGTCAAATAAACCTTGTTTATTTTGGCAGTGTCAGAAAAATGTTGTACCTTTGCAGCCGATATCACAGAGACGAACAATGAAGAAGATCATATTCCTCGTGTGCATAGCGCTGCTGGCCGCCTGCCACAAAGATGACGACAACGACGAACAGGAAGACCTCCCTGGACGCACAGTGCTCGTATACATGTCTGGAGAGAACTCGCTCTCTTACACCGCCCCCGTAGACCTGCAAGAGATGAAGGAGGGCTCGAAGAAGATCGGCAAGAACGACAATCTGCTCGTGTACTACGACCGCAGGCTGACGGGCGAACTGCCCTGGCTGGGGCGCATCAAGGACGGCATCATCGTCGACTCCGTCTCCGTCGCTGACATGAACATCAGCAACGTGGACCCCCCTGCCAGCGACCCACACGTGATGGAAGACGTGCTCAAATACGCCTACAGCCACTACCCTGCCCTCGACGGCTACGGACTCGTGCTCTGGGGGCACTGCAACGGATGGGTGCTGGAAGACTCTATCGCCTACACCAGAGCCTGGGGCATCGACGACGGGCGCGACCAGCCTGGCGGACCAGGAAGGGTGCTCATCAACATTCCCACCATCCGCCGCGTGCTGGAGAAACAGCCACACCTCGACTTCATCTTCGCTGACTGCTGCCTCTTCATGTGCATGGAGTCGGTCTACGAACTGCGCGAGGTGGCGGACTACATCATCGGACCGCCTGCGGAGATACCCACTGACGGCGCACCCTACGCCACGGTGGTGCCTGCCATGTTCGACCGCGACGACTTCGCCACCAAGATGGTCGAAAACTACTACGAGGACTACGAGCACGACCTGCTGCTCACGGCGGTGGAGACCAAGGGGATGGACGAACTGGCCGAGGCCACGCGCAACGTGCTGGAGGCCATCTACGACAGACTCGACACAGAATATCCTGACGTGAGCGGACTCATACATTATTACTATGACTCGACGAACGACGGCACCTTCAAGTCGTGGGCGGCGACCTACCACGACGCAGGCGACTTCATCATGAGATATGCCACTGACGAGGAGTATCAGACCTGGAAGGAGGCGCTGGACAACGTGATAGTGGCAAAGACCTACGCGGAGTGGTGGACGACGGACAAGAACTGGAATCCATACTACACCGACTTCACGATGTCGCCAGAGAGGGCCCACGGACTGTCGATGTTCATACGACAAGACCCTATTTCGTACTACTACCAACGCAGGAACCCTGAACTCGAGAGATTCCTGTGGTACTATGCCGTGTGGGAAAGGCCAACGACGGAATGACGGAAAAGGTAAAAAAGTGAAAAGGTGAAAGGGTGAAAAAATGATAATACTGAAATGCCTGGCGATACTGGGACGCTACCTGATGCTGATGGGACGGACTTTCTCCGTGCCTGAACGTATGCGCATGTTCCTCAAACAGTATGTCAAGGAGATGGCGCAACTGGGCGTGAACTCCATCGGCATCGTACTGCTCATCTCGTTCTTCATCGGAGCCGTGATCTGCATCCAGATGAAACTCAACATCCAGAGTCCCTGGATGCCCAGATGGGTGTCAGGATATACCACGCGAGAAATCCTGCTGTTGGAGTTCTCCAGTTCGATCATGTGTCTGATACTGGCAGGAAAGGTGGGGTCGAACATCGCCTCGGAGATCGGCACCATGCGCGTCACACAGCAGATCGACGCCCTCGAGATCATGGGTGTGAACTCCGCCTGCTACCTCATACTGCCGAAGATCATGGGCATGCTCACCATCATGCCCTTCCTCGTGATCTTCTCCTCGGCAACGGGCATCCTCGGCGCCTATGCCACTGCCTACGTAGGGCACGTGCTGCCGCCTGACGACCTGACACTCGGCCTGCAACACTCGTTCAAACCCTGGTTCATGTGGATGTCGATCATCAAGAGCCAGTTCTTCGCCTTCATCATCTCGAGCGTGCCCGCCTTCTGCGGATACACCGTCGAGGGAGGCTCGGTGAACGTGGGCAAGGCCTCGACAGACGCCGTCGTCACATCGAGCGTGCTCATCCTATTCAGTGATGTCTTCCTGACACAACTCTTGAGTTGATGGTTTACAGTTTACAGTTTAAGGGTTACAGACATGATTGAAGTAAAAGACCTTTGCAAGAGTTTCGACGGGCGGGAGGTGCTGAAAGACATCAGCACGGTGTTCGAGGACGGCAAGACGAACCTGATCATCGGCCAGAGCGGATCGGGCAAGACGGTGCTCATGAAGAACCTCGTGGGACTGCTCGACCCCACCAGCGGACAGGTGCTTTACGACGGGCGCGACTTCGTGCAGATGTCGAAGCACGAGAAGGTGAGGATGCGCCGCGAGATGGGCATGATTTTCCAGAGTGCCGCCCTCTTCGACTCGCTGACGGTGCTGGAGAACGTGATGTTCCCACTCGACATGTTCTCGACGATGAACCTCAGGGAGCGCACCCAACGGGCCATGGACTGTCTGGACCGCGTGAACCTGCACGGGGCGGAGGAGAAGTTCCCTGGCGAGATATCAGGCGGCATGCAGAAGCGTGTGGCCATCGCAAGAGCCATTGCCCTGAATCCTAAATACCTGTTCTGCGACGAGCCCAACTCAGGCCTCGACCCCAAGACGTCGCTCGTGATCGATGACCTGCTGCAGGGCATCACCAAGGAATTCAACATCACCACCATCATCAATACCCACGACATGAACTCGGTGATGGGTATTGGCGAGAACATCATCTTCATCTATGAAGGACACAAGGAATGGCAGGGGGTGAGCAGTGAGATCATGCACTCGACGAACACCCGTCTGACAGACTTCATCTTCGCCAGCGACCTGCTGAAGAACATGCGGCAATTGGTCTTAAAGAGTGAAGAATGAAGAGTGAAGAGTGAAGAATTTGCTACCGCCGCTCTGACCTCGGTGATACGAAGCAGGCCGATTCTTCACTCTTCACTCTTTACAATTCGGAAGCCATAGTCGAGGAGGATGGCGGATTCAGTGAAGCGTGTGCGTAATGAGCGGCTGTTGAGCAGGACGCAGTAGAGCGTGCGGCCATTACGCGTGGCGGCAGAGGCGAGACAGTAGCCGGCCTGACGGGTGTAGCCCGTCTTCACACCCAGACAACCCTCATAGGTCGACAGCAGTTGATTCGTATTATAGCAGTCCATGTGGCGCCCGTCTGTCATCGGCACCTTCCGTTCGACAGTGCCCACGATGGAGGCAAAGAGGCTGTCGCGCATCGCATAGCGCGCCAGACGGACCAGGTCGTTCGCCGTACTGTAGTTGTCAGGGGCAGGCATGCCGTTGGGATTGGCGAAGTGGGTGCTGGTCATACCCAGGTATTCAGCCTTCTCGTTCATCATCTCACAGAAGCGGATGGTGTCGCCGCCAATATGTCTGGCCAGGGCGTAGGCCGCGTCGTTGTCGCTCTGCAGCATCATTTCGTAGAGCAGGTCGCCCAGCAGGTAACCCTCCCCCAGCCGCACACGCGAGTCCCTGCATATGAAGTCGGCGTCTGTGATGTTGACGGTATCTGTCAGCGTGCCGTTCTCGATGGCCAGCAGACAGGTCATCATCTTCGTGAGCGAGGCCATGAAGCGCGGCTCGTTGGCATAACGCTGGCTGATGACGCAGCCCGTGGAGTCGTCGATGAGCATCCAGGCGTCAGCAGAGAGGGCGGCCAACTGTTCCCAGCCTTCTGCCGAGTCAGGGTCGAGGATGGTGCGAAGGGTGGTGCTGTCGATGGTATTGATACGCTCCAGGCGCAGTTGTTCTGGGGTGAGGGCGACGCGACTGCCTGCCGAGTCGCCAATCTGACAGGAGACGACGGCGACGAGGAGGGCGAACAGACCAGCCCATCTGAGAAGATGTGTTCGTGTCATATTCTTCGTTTTTTCGCGACAAAGTTAGTGAAAAAGTTGCAAATATCAGCGGGATTATGTACTTTTGCAACATAGTTTAAGAAATGCAGAAAGTCAAGAACAGCGAACTGCTGCTTTCCTACATCAGGGAAGGTCGCACGATGAGCCAGCACGAGAAGTTGTGGCTCATCGTCAGTCTGTCCATCCCCTCCATCCTGGCACAGATTTCCGCCACCGTGATGTTCTTCATCGACGCCTCGATGGTGGGACATCTGGGAGCGAAGGCCTCTGCCGCCATCGGACTGGTGGAGACGACGGGCTGGCTCATGGGTGGCCTGTCGCACGCTGCCTCCCTGGGATTCTCCGTCCAGGTGGCGCATTTCATTGGCGCCAACGACTTCGAGGCGGCCAGGCGCGTGTTGCGACAGTCGCTGGTGTGCTGTCTGCTGTGGGCACTGACGATGTCGCTCATCTGTGTCCTCATCAGCGGTCCCCTGCCCTACTGGCTGGGCGGCTCTGAGGAGATCGCTGGCGATGCCTCGCTCTACTTCATGGTCATCGGCGTCTGCGGCATCTTCTTCCAGATGGAGGGACTGGCAGGCTCGATGCTCAAGTGCTCTGGCAACATGAAAATCCCCTCGATGCTCAATATCGGCATGTGCGTGATGGACGTGGTGTTCAACTACCTGTTCATCTATACGCTCGGCATGGGTGTCGTTGGCGCTGCGATGGGGACAGGAGTCGCAGAACTGATCACAGCAGCGCTGATGCTCTACTTCCTGCTGGCCAAGTCGTCGATGCTCTCGCTTTATCGGAGGCGCGGTGACACGGAGGAACGGGGGTACGAGAATAGTTCATACGCAGAGAGTAATCTCGCACCACCGCACCACCGCACCACCGCACCTGCGAAATCCTTCCGCCCTACCTCCGACGTTGTCTCGACGGCCATCAAGATTGGTGCGCCCATGGGTCTCCAGCACCTCCTGATGGGGTCGGCACAGATCATCAGCACGCTGATCGTGGCACCCTTAGGCACCATCGCCATTGCTGCCCACTCGCTGGCCATCACGGTGGAGAGCCTCTGCTATATGCCTGGCTACGGCATCGCCGAGGCCGCCACCACGCTTGTAGGACAAGGAATCGGCGCTGGACAGCGACTGCTCACGCGCTCTTTTGCCCGTATGTCTGTAGGACTGGGCATTGGCGTGATGACCTTCATGGGTGTGCTGATGTGGATCTTCGCGCCTGAACTGATGGCGCTGATGTCGCCTGTCGAGGAGGTGATCACACAGGGTATTCAGGTGCTGCGCATCGAGGCCTGGGCAGAGCCTATGTTCGCTGCCGCCATCGTGACCAACGGTGTGTTCATAGGTGCTGGCGACACGCTCATACCAGCCATCATGAGCCTCTGCTCGATGTGGGCCGTCAGACTGACACTGGCCGCCACCCTCGCACCAAGATACGGCCTGAAGGGCGTCTGGACGGCCATGGCCATCGAACTCACCTTCAGGGGCAGCATCTTCCTGACCAGACTGTTCAAAGGCGGCTGGGCGGAGAAACTGCGCGTGAAAAAGGAATCATAACGTTCTTCTCAAACCTCAAATCTCAAACCTCAAACCTCAAACCACAAAAAAGCCGCTCAAGGGTCATCAACGACTCGAGAACGGCACCAACAATCTATGAATAACTAAAAACCTTTTTTCTAAGAAAAACGGAGTGTCACCACTGCGTCTGTTATCCTTACTTGCAATCCTTTTCCTAACACCTTAGAAATACCTATTGCCAATCAAAAATTATAAACCTAAAACCTAAATCTAACTAACAATTAACTCTAACTAACTATAACTAACTAAAAACCTGTTTCAATCTTTACCTTAACTAATACCTCTGTATAGTATCTATTGAAGATCTTTTTGTCTTTTGACACTGCAAAGGTACGACGATTTCCGAAACTGGCAATGGATTGATGACTCTTTTCCTCAAAAAAGAGCCTTTCTTTTGACATAAATCAATCGATTGTGTGCGAACACACCCTGTTTGTGTGCGAAAACAACACGTTTTAACACTTAAAGCGCCTCTGCCACTTTGTTCGTCAGGTCGACGAACTCCTGAATGGAGAGTTGTTCAGGTCGGCGGGTGAGAAGTGAGGTGTGAAGCGTAAAGAATGAAGAATCTGCAGGCAACATTTGCTTGAGGGATACGCGCAGCATCTTCCGTCGCTGGCCAAAGACCGTCTTGACGACACGACGGAACAAGGACTCGTCGCACCCCAGGTCTGTCACCTCGTTGCGCGTCATACGGATGACGGCACTCTGTACCTTGGGCGGCGGATTGAAGACACCAGGCTCGACAGTGAAGAGATACTCGACATGATACCAGGCCTGGATGAGGACGGAGAGGATGCCATACTGCTTGTTGCCTGGCTGCGAGGCCATGCGCAGGGCCACTTCGTGCTGGATCATCCCTGTGCAACAAGGTATCAGGTCCTTATTGTCGAGCATCTTGAAGAAGATCTGCGAGGAGATGTCGTAGGGATAGTTGCCTGTCAGGACGAAAGGCTGGCCGTCGAACACCTCGTGGAGATCCATCCTCAGGAAGTCTCCACCTATTATATTATTATATAGACGGGGGAAATGCTCCTGCAGATAGGCCACCGACTCACGATCGATCTCGACCACTTTCAACGGACGCGGCTTCTGGACCAGATACTGCGTCATTACACCCATGCCTGGTCCTACCTCGAGAACGGGCAGTTCGGCAAAGGGTTCATCCACGGTGTCGGCAATGCGCCTGGCGATATCAAGGTCAGTCAAGAAGTGCTGGCCGAGATTTTTCTTGGGTCGTACTTGTTTCATGGGTGCAAAGGTACGATTAAGTGAGAAGAAAACCAAATAAAAATAAGAAAAAAAGGCTGGCTGGATTCACATCCGGCCTGCCTTCATCTATGCTTTCTTTCTAAAATCTTTTGTTATTTCAGTCCTAAATTCATGTCGTTGTTCGTCCTGATGGCCTCAGCCACAAAGACTGCAACGGCGAGGGTTACCATAAAACCTAAAACCATAACTATCGAAAAACAGGCAATTCATTGACACGTATCAATTTTTATTTGTACCTTTGTCCCCATGGAAATGAAAACCATTCTCACCAATGTAGCCAAGATCATCTTTCCCATCCTGTTGGGTGGGGCCATCCTGTATTGGATGTACAGGGGTGAGGATTTCATGCGTCTGGAGCACGTGCTGACGGAGGAGATGAACTGGACGTGGATGCTGCTCTCCTTTCCTTTCGGTATCTTGGCACAGATGTTCAGAGGCTGGCGATGGAAGCAGACACTCGATCCCATCGAAGACCTGTCACCTACCACTGCCAAGCAGGAGCCTTCCAGCCAGAAGGTCAGAGCCCGTAGTGCTACTTGCATACATGCCGTATTCATTTCTTATGCCGCCAGTCTGGTCATTCCCCGCATTGGTGAGTTCTCCCGTTGTGCTGTCTTGAAACGATTCGACGGGGTGTCGTTCAGCAAGGCATTAGGTACGGTGGTGACAGAACGGGCCGTTGATACCCTGATCGTGATGCTCTATTCAGGGGTTATCTTACTGATAGAGATGAGTGTCTTCGGTACGTTCTTCCAGAAGACAGGCACCTCGCTCGACTATATCCTGGAGGGGTTCTCCCTGACGGGATGGCTGGTGACGGCCATCTGTGCTGTGGCAGTCCTCATTCTGCTGCATCTGTTGTTGAAGAACTTCTCTATATATAATAAGGTGAAGATGACGATGAGTGGTATCTGGGAGGGTGTACTCTCGTTACGGGGCATCAAGAACCTGCCGCTCTACCTCTTTTTCTCCATCGGCATCTGGGCGATGTATTTCCTGCATTACTACCTGACGTTCTTCTGCTTTGACTTCACGGCGAATCTCGGTATCGGCTGTGCACTGGTATCTTTTGTCGTGGCCAACTTTGCTGTCATCGTGCCGACACCTAATGGTGCAGGTCCCTGGCATTTCGCCATCAAGACGATGCTCATCCTCTATGGCGTGGCTGATGAACAGGCCCTCTGGTTTGTGCTCATCGTTCATACCGTCCAGACGATGCTCGTCGTCGCCTTGGGTATCTATGCCTGGGCTGCTTTGTCTTTTTCGGAGAGGATTTCGAGGAAGGAGGAAGGAGGAACGAGGAAGGAGATTACTTCTGGAGCAGATTTCTGAATTAAGGATTATAAAACAATGAATGATTTCTTTTATAAAAAAGTAGATGCGTATCATCTAGCCAAAGAATATGTTCTGTACGTGTATTCACTATTGAAGAACTATCCTCAACACGAGAATCATGCATTATGCGACCAAATACGACGTGCTGCAATTTCAATCCCATCGAACATTGCTGAAGGTTTAGGACGTACGGCTGTTAAAGAAAGAATACATTTTCTGGAAATCGCCTTTGGTTCTTTGGCAGAGGTATCCTGCCAGTTAGATATTTCTGAAGCATTAGGCTATATAACTGCAGAAGAACTCGAAGAAGCTGAAATAAAAGCAGAACGCTTATCAAAAGTCATGTCGGGATTAAAAAACTATCTCTCAAAAAATATTAATCCAAGGTCGTGAGGCTAAGCAGGACTTAGGTATTCTCCTTCCTCCTATGAACGAAATCAAGAATCTGAACCCAGCGTGCATCTGGAAGAACTTCTATGCACTGACACAGGTGCCCCGTCCCAGCGGGCATCTTGAGAAAATCCAGCAGTTCCTGCTCGACTTCGCCAAGGAGGCAGGTGTCGAGGCCTTCAAGGATCCTGCCGACAACATCGTGATGCGCAAGCCTGCCTCGCCAGGCATGGAGAACCGCAAGGGCGTCATCCTGCAGGCCCACATGGATATGGTGCCGCAGAAGACACCTGAGTCTACACACAACTTCGAGACAGACCCCATCCAGCCTTGGATCGACGGCGAGTGGGTGAAGGCCAAGGGAACGACCCTCGGAGCCGACAACGGTCTGGGCGTAGCAGCCATCATGGCCATCATGGAAGACAAGACACTGAAGCACGGACCCATCGATGCCCTCATCACCGCTGACGAGGAGACGGGTATGTTTGGTGCCAACGCCCTGCCTGAAGGCGAACTTCAGGGCGATATCCTCATGAACCTCGACTCAGAGCACTGGGGTAAGTTCGTCATTGGCTCCGCAGGTGGCATCAACATCACTGCCACCCTCGATTATAAAGAGGTGGAGACGGATGAAGAAGATGCAGCCGTGAAGGTCACGGTCAAAGGACTGCGTGGCGGACACTCTGGCCTGGAGATCCATGAGGGTCGTGCCAATGCCAACAAACTGCTCGTGCGTCTCGTCCGTGAGGCCATCGAGGAGTTGGATGCCCGTCTGGCCTGCTGGCAGGGAGGTAACATGCGCAATGCCATCCCCTTCAAGGCAGAGGCCGTGCTGACACTGCCCAAGGAGAACATAGAGGCCATGAAGGAACTGGCTCAAGACTGGCTCGAGGACTTCACTGATGAATACAAAGGCATCGAGACAGGTATCGAGGTGATCTGTGAGGACGTCGAGACGCCGAAGATGGAGGTGCCTGTGGAGATTCAGGACAACCTCATCAACGCCATCTACGGCTGCCACGACGGTGTCGTCCGAATGATCCCCAGTTATCCCAGTGTCGTGGAGACCTCCTCAAACCTCGCCATCATCGAGATTGGCGGCGGCAAGGCCATGCTGAAGATCCTGGCCCGCAGTAGCCGTGAGGATATGAAGGACTATATCGTCAAGACCCTCGAGAGTTGCTTCAACATGGCTGGCATGAAGGTGGAGACGGCTGGCTCGTATGGTGGCTGGGATCCCAACCCTGAGTCGCCCATCCTGCACCTGTTGCTCAAGGAATACAAGGATCTCTTCGGTGACGACGGCATCATCCAGGTGGATCACGCTGGCCTGGAGTGCTCCATCATCCTCGGCAAGTATCCGAACCTCGATGTCGTCAGCCTCGGACCCACGATGAAGTCGCCACATACCACCACGGAGCGCGCCCTCATCAAGACCGTCGAGCCCTTCTGGCAGTTGCTGAAGAAGACCCTCGAGGATATCCCTGAGAAATAATGCTACCGCAGGGACGCAAGAACTATAAACTTTAAACAATAAACAAAAAAAACTGAAAAACAATGTTGCTTTTTCAGTTTTTTTATTTACCTTTGCACCCAAATTCATCAAAGTATTAACAAGATTATGGACGATTATCCGGCGAATAGTAACAAGTTTTAGGCCGGAGGATAGCAGGCAAGACCGCTAATCCTCTTGCCACTAAGTCATTTCTCGCGCTAACGTGCCCTCGCACCGTCGCGCCAACGAAAAAGAAAAGGATTAGCAAAATGAAGACATTCTGGAACACCCAAGGCGGACTGAACCAACTCGCAGAGTGGCAGCCCAATTGCTGGATACAGGTGACATGCCCCACCGAAGAGGACCAGCACGAACTGGAAGAGCAGTTCAACATCCCCGACTACTTCATGTCGGACATCAGCGATACCGACGAGCGTGCCCGTTATGAATACGACGACGGCTGGATGCTCATCATCCTACGTATCCCCTACGTCAAGGAGATACGGTCGAGGACACCCTATACGACGGTCCCCTTAGGTATCATCCATAAGCGCGACGTCACCATCACCGTCTGCTACTATGAGACGAACATGATGATCGACTTCGTGTCGTTCCAGCAGAGGCGTGGTGAGGGATTCACCGACTATGTCGACATGATCTTCCGACTGTTCCTCTCAAGTGCCGTCTGGTACCTGAAGCGCCTGAAGCAGATCTCAATGCTCGTCGACAAGGCCAAGCGCAACCTGGACAAGGAGGTGAACAACGAGAGTCTGATTGGTCTCAGCCGCCTGCAGGACTCACTCACCTACTTCCAGACATCCATCCGCGGCAACGAGAACCTGTTGCAGAAACTGAAGTTCAAACTGCAGATCGACGAACTGGATGCCGACCTGATCGAGGACGTGAACATCGAGATGTCGCAGGCCCGCGAGACCACCTCGATCTACTCCGACATCCTGGAGTCGACAATGGACACCTATTCCTCTATTATTAATAATAATATGAATACGGTGATGCGTACGCTCACCTCAGTGACGATCATCATGATGTTCCCCACGCTGATCGCCTCACTGTTCGGCATGAACCTCATCAACGGCATGGAGGAGAAATCCTACGGATTCGTCTTCGCACTGTGCATTTCGGTAGTCGTTTCAGTCATCTGCTGGTGGGTTTTCCGCCACAAACGGCTCGTATAACAGAAAAGGCCAAAAGGTGAAAGGTTAAAAAAATAGAAAATTACGCCTTTCACCTTTTCACTTATTCACATTTTCACATTTTATTAGTACCTTTGACGCCAAATGTGATGGTGCGACGCATCATTAATAAGAATTTGTGTCAGTAACTAAAGAAGTTAAATGATGGACTCTCAAGAGAATGCCCCCGTAATCGGCAATGCCGTTTCGCCAAGCGAAGAACTGGGCAACAGTGAAGTGATGAAGGAAGAAGTGGCCTCTCAGCCTGTGGAAGAATCAGCAGAAGAGACGACTCCTCAAGTGGAAATCCCTCGCAAGGTCTACGAGACCAAAGCCGAGATCCTGGAACGCATCAGGGAGATCGCCCATGGCGACGAGGCTCCCCAGAAAGACGAGGTGGACTATCTGAAGACCGCCTTCTACAAACTGCATATCGCAGAGCGCGAAGCCAGTTTCAAGGCATATGTCGACGGTGGCGGCGATCCAGAGCAATACCAGATCACTCCTGATGAACAGGAAGAGGCCTTCAAGGCCGAGATGGGCATCGTCAAGGAGAAACGAGCCAAGATCTTCAAGGAGCAGGAGGCCGAGAAACAGGCCAACCTGACCAAGAAACTCGAGATCATCGAGAAGATCAAGGCGATGATCACCACCCCCGAGGAGGCAAACAAGAGTTATCAGGAGTTCAAGGCCCTGCAGCAGCAGTGGCGTGAAATCAAGAACGTGCCTGCCGAGAAGGCCAGCGAACTGTGGCGTAACTACCAACTCTATGTCGAGCAGTTCTACGACATGCTCCGCCTGAACAGCGAGGCCCGCGAGTACGACTTCCGCAAGAACAAGGAACAGAAGATACGTCTCTGCGAGGCAGCAGAGAAACTGGCCGACGAGCCGGATATCATCAGCGCCTTCCACCAACTGCAGAAACTGCATCAGGAATACCGTGAGATCGGTCCTGTGGCCAAGGAGGAGCGTGAGGAGATCTGGAATCGTTTCAAGGCTGCCAGCACTGTCATCAACAAGCGCCACCAGCAGCATTTCGAGGGCATCCGTGCCAAAGAAGAGGAGAACCTCGCCCGTAAGACCGAACTCTGTGAGAAGGTGGAGGCCATCGCCGCTGAGGAGAACAAGGGTAGCAGTGACTGGGAGAAGCACACCAAGCAGATCATCGAACTGCAGGCCGAATGGAAGACCATCGGATTCGCTCCCCAGAAGATGAACGTGAAGATCTTCGAGCGTTTCCGTGCTGCCTGTGACGACTTCTTCGGACGCAAGGCCGAGTTTTTCAAGACCCTGAAAGACTCTTTCAAGGAGAACGCAGACAAGAAGCGCGCCCTGATCGAAAAGGCCAAGGCACTGCAGGATTCGACAGAATGGAAATCCACTGCCGACAAACTGATTGCCCTCCAGAAAGAGTGGAAGACCATCGGCATGGTGCCCAAGAAACTGGGCGACCAACTGTGGGAGGAGTTCCTGGGTGCCTGCAACAAGTTCTTCGAGGCACGTAAGGCCGCAGGAGCCGGACAGCACAGCGAGGAATATGCCAACCTGGAGAAGAAGCGCGAGGTGGTCGAGAAACTGAAGGCCATCACAGAAGAGGCTGGAGACAATATCCAGGAGAAGGTTCAGGCGCTCGTCGAGGAGTATCAGGCCATCGGCCACGTGCCCTTCAAGGAGAAAGACAAACTCTATGCAGAATACCATGAAGTGCTCGACCGTCTTTATAAGGAACTGAACATCTCCGTGGCCAAGCGTCGTCTGAACAACTTCAAGCAGAACCTCAAGCAGGTGGCTGAACGTGGCGAGAAGTTCCGTCAGTACGAGACACTCAAGCAGGAAATCCAGACCTACGAAAACAACCTGGGCTTCCTCAATGCCAGTTCGAAGAAGGGCAGCAGCCTCATCGATGAGATGAACCGCAAGGTGCAGAAACTCAAGGACGACCTGAACCTCGTCAAGGAGAAGATCAAGGCCATCGATGCAGAGAACAAGTCTCAACAAAGTTGACAATACATTAACAAACTAGATAAAACACAACATGATTTGGAACGAAAGCATTGAGTGCATGGATCGCGAGCAACTTCGTGAGATCCAGAGCCGTCGTCTGGTGAAGATGGCTGAGTATGTCTATCACAACACCCCCTTCTACAGGAAGAAGTTCCAGGAGATGGGACTCGAGCCAGGCGACATCAAGAGTATTGACGACATCACCAAGTTGCCCTTCACCAACAAACTCGACCTCAGGGACAACTACCCCTTCGGACTCGCCGCAGTTCCGATGAGTCAGATTGTCAGAATCCATGCGTCATCAGGTACGACGGGAAAGCCCGTCGTCGTACTCTATACCCGTAAGGACCTGGCCATGTGGGCAGAGGCCATCAGCAGGGCTTTCACGGCCTATGGCGCCACGAAGGACGACATCTTCCAGGTGGCCTATGGCTATGGCCTGTTCACTGGTGGACTGGGTGCTCACGACGGTGCCACGAACATCGGAGCCTCCGTCATCCCCATCTCTTCTGGCAACACCCAGAAGCAGATGACGCTGATGCACGACTTCGGCACTACCATCCTCTGCTGCACGCCTTCATACGCCATGTTCCTGGGCGAGGCCATGAAAGAGTGCGAGTGGCCACGGGAGGAGTTCAAACTGAGGGTCGGAGCCTTCGGCGCTGAGCCATGGACAGAGAAGATGCGCGTGAAACTGGAGGAGTCGCTGGGCATCAAGGCATACGACATCTACGGACTCTCTGAGATCGCTGGACCTGGAGTGGGCTATGAGTGTCAGTGTCAGAACGGTACTCACTTGAACGAAGACTATTTCTATCCTGAGATCCTGGATCCCAACACAGGCGAGTCCCTGCCGGAAGGAACATTCGGCGAACTGGCCTTCACCCATCTGACGAAGGAGGGCATGCCCTTGCTGCGCTATCGTACCCACGACCTCACCGCCCTGCATTATGAGAAGTGTGAGTGTGGACGTACGCTGGTCAGGATGGATCGTATCCTGGGACGCTGCGACGACATGCTGATCATCCGTGGCGTGAACGTGTTCCCGTCACAGATTGAGGATGTCATCCTGAAGTTGCCTGAGTATGAGCCTCACTTCCTGTTAACGGTCGACCGTGTGAACAATACCGACACCTCAGAACTGAAGGTCGAGGTGAAGGAAGAATACTTCACCGACGATATGGCCACGATGGTAGGTCTGCAGAAGAAACTCGAGGCAGAACTGCGCAGTGTCATCGGCCTCGGATTCAAGGTGAAGTTGGTCGAGCCTAAGGGCATTGAAAGGTCTACGGGCAAGGCCAAGCGAGTGATTGACAACCGTAAGATCTGATTATTAATAAGGTAAAGCAAAACAACAAGCATATGAAAGCAAAACAACTATCCGTATTTCTCGAGAACAAGTCTGGTCGTCTGACAGAGGTTACTGATGCCCTTGGTGCTGCAGGTATCAATCTGTCGGCCATGAGTATTGCAGACAACAGCGACTTCGGCATCCTGCGCTGCATCGTCTCCGACCCTGACAAAGCCTACCAGGTACTGAAGGAACAGCATTTCGCTGTGAAGATCACTGATGTCATCGGCTTCGTCTGCCCAAACACCAGTGGTTCGCTGGCTGTCGTTCTTCGACATCTCTCTGACAACGGCGTATTCATTGAGTATATGTACTCCTTTGCCAATGGGGATGTGGCAACAGTGGTCATCCGTCCATCCGACTTAGAAGCCTGCGAGAAGATACTGGCAGCCAAGAAAGTGGAGTTGATGGCAGCCAACGACCTCTATCAGTTATAAAAGAGTGAAGAATGAAGAGTGAAGAGTGAAGAATCGCCTGCGCTAAGAAAGTGCAAACGTTAAAAAAATACAATGCGGAAGCAAATTCTTCACGCTTCACGCTTCACTCTTCACTTTTATTTGTACCTTTGCAGCCGCAAATAAGAAAGGGGCGCTTAGCTCAGTTGGTTTAGAGCATCTGCCTTACAAGCAGAGGGTCGGCGGTTCGAATCCGTCAGCGCCCACAACACAAGAATGATTCGTCCGCAGCCGTGGAGGTTGCTGGTACTGGATCAAAGTATAAGCGCTTATATTAATATTAGGATTTTTAGGAACATGGAATTAAATGCACTGACTGCCGTCTCGCCTATTGACGGCCGTTATCGAAGCAAAACCGAACCATTGGCAGGCTATTTCTCTGAATATGCCCTCATTCGTTACAGGGTACGAGTGGAAATAGAGTATTTCATCGCCTTGTGCGAACTTCCCCTGCCCCAATTGCAACAAGTCAACCATCAACTTTTCGAACCACTCCGTAACGTGTACCGTAACCTCACGCCTGCTGATGCCCAGCGGGTGAAGGACATCGAGAAGGTGACCAATCACGACGTGAAGGCCGTAGAGTACTACATCAAGGAGCAGATAGACCAGCAACAGGCACTCGCTGAGTTGGCGGCCTATAAGGAGTTCATCCATTTCGGTCTGACGTCACAGGACATCAACAACACCAGTGTGCCCCTCAGCATCAAGGAGGCGCTCGAAGAGGTGTATATTCCCGTGATCGAGGAACTGATCGAGCAACTCAACGACTACGCTGAGCAATGGAAGAACATCCCCATGCTGGCCAAGACACACGGACAGCCGGCTTCTCCGACCAGACTCGGAAAGGAAGTGAAGGTATATGTCTACCGCCTGGAAGAGCAGTTGAGAGGATTAAAGGAGATTCCCCTGACAGCGAAGTTCGGTGGTGCCACAGGCAATTTCAATGCCCATCATGTGGCTTATCCGCAATATGACTGGCGGGAGTTCGGAAACACCTTTGTCAGCGAGAAACTCGGACTGGAGCGTGAGCAATATACCACCCAGATCTCCAATTACGACTGGCTGGGTGGTCTCTTCGACGCCATGCGCCGCATCAACACCATCATCATCGACCTGGATCGTGACTTCTGGATGTATATCTCCATGGATTACTTCAAGCAGAAGATCAAGGCCGGAGAGGTGGGCAGCAGCGCCATGCCGCATAAGGTGAACCCCATTGACTACGAGAACTCTGAGGGTAACCTCGGCATCGCCAATGCCATCCTCCAGTTCCTGGCAGCCAAGTTGCCGGTAAGCCGTCTCCAACGGGATCTGACAGACTCCACCGTATTGCGTAATGTCGGTGTTCCCATGGGCCACGGCCTGATTGCACTCCAGTCCACATTGAAAGGGCTTCGTAAGTTGATCCTCAACGAAGAGAAACTGCAGGAAGACCTCGACAACACATGGGCTGTCGTGGCAGAAGCCATCCAGACCATTCTGCGACGGGAGGCTTATCCCAATCCCTATGAGACCCTGAAGGCTCTCACCAGGACCAACGAGAAACTGACGGCAGAGAAGATCCGTGACTTCATCGAGACACTGGAGGTCAGCGAGGAGGTGAAGGAAGAACTGCGTGCCATCAGTCCCTCTACATACACAGGCATATAATTATATAAATAGGAGTAAATAGATAGATTATCAACATAAAAACATTTAAGAAAATGGATATCGAGAATAACGAAAAGAAACAAGAGGAAACAACACAGCAAGAAGGTTTTCAGAGAGAAGCAAGACGTTCACCACGTCCCCGTATACATAGCACCCAGCGTCCTCCCTATGAGCGTCAGGACTATCGTCGTCACGACGATGACGAGGGTGGATTCCGCCCTGAGGGCTTCGGCGCTGCACTGTTTGAAGGCAATTCACAGCGTGAGGACTATCGTCCTCGTAACAACTATGGTGGGGGCTATCGTCCTCGTCAGGGACAAGGTGGTTACCAGCCTCGTCAGGGTGGCTACCAGCCTCGTCAGGGTCAGGAAGGCGGCTATCAGCCCCGTCAGGGTGGATACCAGCCTCGCCAGGGGGGCTATCAGCCTCGTCAGGGGGGATACCAGCCTCGTCAGGGTCAGGATGGTGGCTATCAGCCCCGTCAGGGCGGATACCAGCGTCAGGGTGGTTACCAGCCCCGTCAGGGACAGGGAGGCTATCAGCAGCGTCCTGGTGGCTATCAGAGACCTTATGGCAAGCCGAATCCTTATAAAAAGGGTCCGCGCCAGCATACGGCAGACTACGATCCGAATGCAAAGTACAGCATGAAGAAGCGCATCGAGTATAAGGAGGTGAACATCGATCCGAACGAGCCGCTTCGTCTCAACAAGTTCCTCGCTAATGCGGGTATCTGCAGCCGTCGTGAGGCTGATGAGTTCATCCAGGCTGGCGTGGTCACCGTCAATGGTGAGGTGGTCACCGAACTGGGCACCAAGGTCCTGCGCACGGACAACGTGATGTTCCATGACCAGCCTGTCAAGATCGAGAAGAAGGTCTATGTGCTGCTGAACAAGCCGAAGGACTATGTGACCACCAGCGATGATCCTCAGCAGCGTAAGACCGTGATGGACCTGGTGAAGAATGCCTGTCCGGAACGTATCTATCCCGTAGGTCGTCTGGACCGTAACACGACGGGAGTCCTCCTGCTGACCAACGATGGTGACCTGGCCTCCAAACTGACTCACCCGAAATTCCTGAAGAAGAAGATCTATCATGTCTTCCTCGACAAGAATGTGACTGCCCATGACCTCCAGCAAATTGCCGAAGGCATCCAACTCGAAGATGGTGTCATCAAGGCTGACGACATTCAGTATGCCAGTCCGACGGATAAGAAGCAGGTGGGCATCGAGATCCACAGCGGTAAGAACCGTATCGTGCGTCGTATCTTCGAGTCACTGGGATATCGTGTTCAGAAACTGGATCGTGTACAGTTTGCCGGACTGACCAAGAAGAATCTGAAGCGTGGCGACTGGCGCTACCTCACTGAGGAGGAAGTGGATCGCCTGCGCATGGGAGCATATGAGTGATGCAAGCCCCCTGAGTTAGGGGGCAATAGGGGTCTGAACAGGCGCAGATCCCAATAAGAAATAAAATGGTCTGATTTCGCTTGTTCAGACCCCCATCCCCCTAACTTAGGGGGCTTAAGACAATGAATAGGACAAAGATTATCGATGTACTGCAAAGTACAGAATATGGCAAAGACATCTGCGTGAAGGGCTGGGTGCGCACGCACCGCTCTTCAAAGGCAGTTGACTTCATCGCCTTAAACGATGGTTCCACGATTAAGAATGTGCAGGTTGTCGTCGACCCGGCCAAGTTCGACGAGCAACTGTTAAAAGATATCACTACAGGAGCATGTATCTGTGCAGAGGGTGTGCTGGTAGAGAGCCAGGGGGCTGGACAGTCGAGTGAGATCCAGGCCACACGTCTGGAGATCTATGGCCTCTGCGACAACACCTATCCCATGCAGAAGAAAGGCCAGAGTTTCGAGGCCATGCGTAAGAATGCTCACATGCGTCTTCGTACCAATACCTTCGGAGCAGTGATGCGCATCCGTCATAACATGGCCATGGCCATCCACACCTATTTCCACGAGCATGGTTTTTTCTATTTCCATACACCACTGATTACGGCCTCCGACTGTGAGGGCGCAGGAAACATGTTCCAGGTGACCACCAAGAACCTCTACGACCTGAAGAAGGACGAGCAGGGGAAGATCATCTACGACGATGACTTCTTCGGCGAGCAGACCTCTCTGACGGTCTCCGGACAGTTGGAGGGCGAATTAGGCGCGACCGCACTGGGAGCCATCTATACCTTTGGCCCGACGTTCCGGGCAGAGAACTCCAACACCCCGCGTCACCTCGCTGAGTTCTGGATGGTGGAGCCGGAGGTGGCATTCCTCGATCAGGAGGAACTGATGGATCTGGAAGAGGACTTCATCAAATACTGTGTCCGCTGGGCTCTGGAGCATTGCAAGGACGATCTGGCTTTCCTCAACCAGATGATCGACAAGACGCTCCTCGCACGTCTGGAAGGGGTGCTGAAGGAGTCCTTCGTACGTCTGCCCTATACAGAGGGTATCAACATCCTCCAGGAGGCCATCAGGAAGGGCAGGAAGTTCGAGTTCCCATGCAACTGGGGCGATGACCTCGCTTCCGAGCATGAGCGGTACCTCGTCGAGGAGCACTTCAAGAAGCCTGTCATCATGACCGACTATCCACGCGCCTTCAAGTCGTTCTATATGAAACAGAACACTGACACCGCTGATGGTGGTTCCATAGGCTACAAGGGTGCCATCGCACCCGGACCTACGATGCAGGGCACGGATGTGCTCTTCCCACAGATAGGTGAGATCATCGGTGGCTCGGTGCGTGAAGAGAGTTATGACAAACTGATGGGTGAGATCGAGCGCCGTGAGATGGATCAGACTCATCTGTGGTGGTATATCGACACACGTCGATGGGGCTCATGCCCGCACGCTGGCTTCGGTCTCGGATTCGAGCGCCTGATCCTCTTCGTAACAGGCATGCAGAACATCCGCGATGTCATCCCATTCCCGAGAACTCCTAAATCGGCAGAATTCTAATATAGATGATCAAAGATTTCAAATATCAGCGTATGAAAAGGATATTTATGTTTGTCTTTCTGGCCTTTCTGACCACCACCATGGTTTATGGCCAGGGTATGAGTGACACCCAGGTACTCCAGTTCATTATGAAGGAGAAGAAGGCTGGAACAGCCGATAACGATATCGCCAGCAAACTTCTGCAACAGGGTGCGACCATCGATCAGATCCAGCGTCTCCGCCAGAAATACAGCAAACAGTTGGAGAGCAGGAGCCTCGGTGGGGCTGCAGACAAGGCCATCAACGATGCCTCCAGCCGCATGCGTATCAATAACGGTCCCTTACGTGAGGCTGACGCCAGCCAGAGGAAGGATGAATTAAACCAGAGAGCACCGTCTGAGATGCTCTATGGCGATGCCTATGCCCTGACGGCAGACTCGCTTCTGATGGAAGAATCGACAGGAAAAAAGGTCTTCGGTCGTGACATCTTCAACAACAAGTCACTGACCTTCGAACCTGCCATGAATATCGCCACCCCACAGAACTATGTGCTGGGGCCTGGCGACCAACTCATCATCGATGTCTATGGGGCCTCACAGGAGTCCATGTCCCTGACCGTCAGCCCCGATGGCGACATCACCGTACCTGACTTTGGCCCTGTTCATGTCAGTGGTCTGACTGTCACTGCTGCACAGAGCCGTATCCGCAGCAAACTGGGCAGTTACTATGAGAGTTCCAGCATCAAGGCTTCTCTGGGCCAGACACGCACCATCCTGGTCAATGTCATGGGTGAGGTCAAGACGCCGGGCACCTATACCCTGAGTGCCTTCGCCACGGTTTTCCATGCACTCTACATGGCTGGTGGCGTCAGCGACCTTGGAACGCTCCGTAACATCAAGATCTTCCGTCAGGGCAGACTGATCTCCACCGTTGACATCTATGAGTTTATCCTCAATGGCCGCTTGGCAGGCAATGTCCGCCTGGCCGACAATGATGTGGTACAGGTAGGGACTTATGACTGCATCGTCGACATCACTGGCCGCGTCAAGCGTCCGATGGCCTATGAGTTGCGTAAGACCGAGAGCCTGTCTACCTTGCTGAAGTACAGCGGGGGCTTCGCTGGCGATGCCTACAAGAAGTCCTTGCGGGTCCTCCGCAAGAGCGGACGCATGAAGAGTGTCCACAATGTGGAGGAGTTTGAGTTGGCTGATTTCAAGATGGCCGACGGCGACTCTGTCATTGTCGACTCTATCATCGACCGCTTCGAGAACATGGTCGAGGTCAAGGGTGCCATCTTCCGTCCGGGTATGTACAGACTGGGTGAGAAGGTGAACAGTGTCCGTTCGCTCATTGAGAGTGCTGACGGCCTGACCGAAGAAGCCATGACGTCAAGGGCAGTCATACGCCGTATGAAACCCAACCGTACGCAGGAGGTCCTCTCTGTCGACCTGGATGGAATCATCAATGGCTCTGCGGCTGATGTACCGCTGGAGAACGAGGATATCCTCTTCATCCCCACACAGGCTGAACACCAGAACCTCCGTACGTTGACCGTCGATGGTGAGGTGATCTTCCCCGGAACCTACGAATATGCAGAGGGTATGACCATCGAGGACCTGATTCTTCAGGCTGGTGGCCTGACAGATGCTGCCTCTACCATCAAGGTCGATATCTCCCGTAAGATCATCAATCCTGAAGCCACTGACGCAGACATGGAGTTGGCCAAGACCTACAGCATCCCCTTGAAGAAAGATTTTGCAACCGACGGAGACAAGGGTTTCACCTTGGAGCCCTACGATATCATACAGGTCAGAAAGAGTCCTGTCTTCCAGGATCCCATCCGCGTATTTGTCGAGGGTGAGGTGGCCTTCCAGGGCCGGTATACGATGGAACAGAAGAACCAGCGCCTCTCTGATGTCATCAAGGCTGCCGGTGGTGTCATCCCGGGCAGTTATGTCCGTGGCGCACGTCTGGTCAGGGTCATGAGCGAGGACGAGAGAGCACGTATGCAGGCTGTCATCAAACTGGCTCGTCAGAGTGCTACCGGCAAGGACTCCATCAACTTGGAGCAACTGGCTCTGGAGAAGACTTACAGTGTCGGTATCCATCTGGATGAGGCACTGGCCAACCCTGGCTCTACACAGGATATCGAACTGATGGACGGCGACCGTCTGATTGTACCGCGCTTCAACCATACGGTTCGCATCAGTGGCAGCGTGAACGCTCCTAACACCGTGGCTTATGAAGAAGGCGAGGGATATAAGTATTATATCCGTCAGGCGGGCGGCTTTGCCGAGCAATCCAAGAAGAGTCATGCCTTTATCGTCTACCAGAACGGTACGATTGCCGTTGCCAAGAAGGGCAAGGTGGAACCGGGCTGTGAGATTGTCGTTCCGACCAAGGCTCCGCGTGATGCCAGTTCGCTCCAGCAATGGCTGAGTGTGGCCACGACAGCGGCTTCACTGGGTACCATGGCTGCCTCTATAGCAAACCTCATCAGAAAATAAGGACTGATATGGAACAGATTCAGAATAACCCCACGAAGAAGACGGAGCGCCCGAGTTTTACGAAACTCTGGGCCGACGTCAAGAAATACAAGCGTCTGTATTATAAGGTGCTGCCTGTCACCTTCATCGTTGCAGCCATTCTCACGCTCAGCATGCCCAACTACTATAGTTGTACCGTCATGCTGGCACCGGAACTCTCTGGCATGAAGAGTGGTGGGTCACTGGCAAACCTGGCCAGCAGTTTTGGCATCAACTTAGGAGGGGCTTCTGCGGGTGCCGACGCCCTCCTGCCTACCCTCTACCCCGACCTGATGAATAGCGTCACCTTCCGGGCATCTCTCTTTCCCGTGAAGGTATGTCGTGAAGACGACAGCACCAAGACCGTGATGACCTACTATGACTACCTCAAGGATGGCCAGAAGGCTCCCTGGTGGTCTGAAGGCATGAAGGCTGTGGGCGAAGCCATCGGCTCGTTGTTCGGGAAAAAGGAGTTGGAGGATGAGAAGGTCAACACCTTCAAACTGACGAAGGAACAGACTCAGATCGTTAAGGCCATCAGCAAGAAGGTCGTTTGCGATGTCGACAAGAAGACGATGGTCATCACCATCAATGTCACAGACCAGGACCCGCTGATTGCTGCCACCATGGCCGACTCTGTCCAGACACGCCTGCAGCGCTTCATCACAGACTATCGTACCCGCAAGGCACGCATCGACCTGGAGTATAACCAGAAGATCTGTGCTGAGGCGAAGGAGCGTTATGACAATGCCCGTAAGAGGTATGCGGCCTTCACTGATGCCAACCAGAAGATTTTCCTGGAGAGTGTGCGCAGCCGGCAGTCGGAGTTGGAGAACGAACTTCAACTGCAGCAGCGTGCCTACTCACAGATTGCCGCGCAACTGCAACTGGCTGAGGCCAAGGTACAGGAAGAGACACCTGCCTTCACCACCCTCCAGCCGGCTACCGTTCCTATCCTGAAAGATGGTCCGAAGCGTTCACGCATCTGTCTCATCTTCCTCTTCCTGGCATTCCTCGCCACCACGGCCTACGCCTTCCACAAAGAGGGAGACCTCATCCCCCTCTTCACGGCTGATGACGATGAGCCGGAGCCTGGCGTCAACTGACCAACTGAATACCTTCTTCGGAAATGATGATAAGCCGTCGGCGATACAGATCGCCGATGGCTTTTTTATAGTCTTTCTTCGAGATCTGGAAACGCTCGTAGATGGCCTCGGCAGGCGACTTGTCACCCAGGTCACACCTCCCGTCATGCTCATGCAGATAACGGAGCAGCACCTCTGCAAAGTCCAGCACACGCTGACGACCGTCATGCTCCTGAAAGCGCTCCACCTTCGCAGAGGCCATCAGCCGATGGGTCTTCTCGTCCTCCAGGATATAGACGTAGTAGGTCTTTCCGATCTCCATCCGCTGTTTCTGCTCACGGAACGGACAGAAGAGATCCTTCATCAGCCCCCATTTAAGGAAGGCACCATACTCATTCGTCCACGCACACTCCAGATAGGCGAACTCCCCCACCTTGGCTATCGGATGCTCTGTGGTGGCGATGGTACGCTCATCCTGGTCCAGGTAGATAAACACTTCCAGTTCGTCACCGATATGCATATCCCGGGTCACATATCTGTTGGGCAACAGGATATTCCCTTCGTCGCCACCATCCAGATACAGTCCGTACTCTGTACGTTTCTTTATTCTGAGGGTGTTGTAGTCTCCAAGTCTGAGCATACGTCTTCTGTTTGTGGGGTTTCTGTGGGTGGGGTCTCGACGCGTGGCACTTCCACAAGTCCGTCACGCAGATGGATGGTACGGTCTGTGATGGCCGCAAGGGTCTCGTCGTGGGTGACAATGACAAAAGTCTGGCCGAACTGGTCACGCAGGTCGAAGAACAACCGGTGCAGGTCTTCCTTGTTCTTGGTGTCGAGTGAGCCGGAGGGCTCATCTGCCAGGATCACGGCAGGGTTGTTCACCAGTGCCCGAGCCACAGCGATACGCTGCTTCTCACCGCCCGACAGTTCGTTGGGCTTATGCGAGGCACGGTCACTCAGTCCCATAAAATGCAGCAGTTCCTCGGCTCTGCTCTTGGCTGCCTTCTGCGATTTCCCTGCGATATAGGCGGGAATCATGATATTCTCGATCGCAGTGAACTCAGGCAGCAACTGATGGAACTGGAACACAAAGCCCAGATGGGCGTTCCTGAAGTCCGACAGGCGTTTCGACGACAATGAGGTTACGTCGATACCATCCACCTGCACTGTACCCGTGTCCGGGCGATCCAATGTACCGATAATCTGTAAGAGCGTGGTCTTTCCAGCACCACTGGGACCCACGATACTGACCACCTCCCCTTTGTCGATATGGAGGTCAATCCCCTTCAGCACCTGCAGCGCCCCAAAACTCTTCGTTATATTCTTAATATCTATCATATCTCTTTCCTCGTTCCTCGTTCCTCCTTCCTCATTCCTCGTTCCTCGTTCCTCTTTCCTCGTTCCTCATTCCTCCTTCCTCGTCCTTCGTTCCACTTTCCTCAAAATAAAGTCATAGATACTCTTCTCCTCATGATGCTGAGCCTCCGTGAAACTCATCCGGTCTTCCTTCGTATCACCGAACTGATCCGGGAAGATAATCATGAGGTTCTTGCCCGAGAAGTGCCTCTGCAACTCATCCGGCAGACGTTCCAACGCGGTCTTATACGAGATGGTACCCTTACGGGCTGTCACCACCACGAACAGATGATCCTCACGGATCTCTGAGGCCAGTTTCGGCAACTCGTTCCAATGCTCCATCGTAGTGTATTCGGCACGCACATGGGGATGGCGGTTGTTGATGTACTCCGCTATCAGCACCAGCGACTCATTCCGGCCATGGAACTGGATACGACAGTCCAGTTGACCTGCCATCCGGCTCAATCGTTCCATCCACCGCTGGAAGCCTGGCTCAAACTCTGCCCGCGAAGGCACAGCCACCCTGATACGCCTCAGTGTCGACAGGGGCTGTACGAACCGGGTCAGGATGATCTGACGGTTCAGACCGTTATACAGGCTCTGGATGAAGTCGCCCCAGAACCTGGGGTTGGCATCGGTATGGATGTGCATGCCCATGATGATCTCCGAACAGCCAAACTCCCGGAAGGCATGCTTGATGCCATTGGCAATATTGGTCGACAGTCGCACCTGGGTCAGGAGTCTGACATCCGAGGCACTGGCCTGCTGCTGCAGTTTCTCCAACAGCCGCAGCCCTTGTTCACGGGCCTGTGAACTCTTCTGGTCGTCATACACCACGTTCAGCGCCACGATATCACGGTTCAGACGCCCATTACGCAACAGGATGGAGAAATACAGCAACTGCGGGGCGATCTCAGGATACTTCACACACAACAGGATCTTCTCGTCGTCTTCCTGATGGATGTCTCTCTCCTCCCGCCACTTTCCTCTTTCCTCCAGCACAATCTGCTTCGAGGCGCGCTCGGTCATCAGCGTACTGATCACACAGGTGAAGAGGATCATCATCACCACACCGTTCAGCATGTCATCATTGATGAGATACACCCCCGGCGACACTTCCAGACGCATCCCCACCATCACCATGGCAATGGCTCCGGCAGCATGGGCTGAGGTCAGACCGAACATCATGTTACCGTCAGCCTTGGGCAGACGGAACAGCAGACTCGACATATAGGCGGCAGCAGCCTTTCCGAACGTTCCGAAAAAGACAATGAGGAACACCGTCCACAGCACATCTGCACCCGAGAAGAGCGTACGCACATTGATGAGCATGCCCACACCGATCAGGAAATAGGGGATGAACAGGGCGTTGCCGATAAACTCAATACGGTTCATCAGGGGTGACACCCGGGGGATATACCGGCTCAGGATTAATCCTGAGAAGAAGGCGCCCACGATACCCTCAATACCGATCATCGACGTCAGGGCGGCACTGAGGAACATGATGCCCAGCACAAAGATATACTGCATCACGGCATCACTGTACCTCCGCAGGAAATAACGTGTCAGTTTCGGAATCAGCCACACACTGCCGATGCAGTACGCAGCGAACTTCAGCACGAAGAGGGGCCAGAACCACCATCCACTCTCTTTATTGAATGAGCCGGAGAGGGCTGCCAGCATCAACAGGGCGATAAACAGCGAGATCATCGACGACCCCACACTGAGCATCACGCTCTGATGACGCTGAAGGCCATAGCGCCCGATGATAGGATAGGCAATCAGCGTGTTCGAGGCCATGATACAACCCAGCAGGAAGGAGGCCGACGATGTGTAATCAAGCACAGTGATGGCCATGACATACGTCAGGATGAGGGGCACGAAGCAGGTGAGCAGACCGAAGATCACAAACGAACGGGACTGTTTCTTCACACTCTCCATATCCATCTCCAGACCTGCCAGGAACATGATATAATAGAGTCCCACCCGTCCGAACAGTTCGAAGGAGTTGTCACGTTCCAGGATATTGAAGCCATATTGGCCGATGATCACACCCGCCAGCACCATCCCGATGATATGCGGAATGCGCAGTTTACTCATCACGATAGGCGCAACAAGGATAATCATCAGCACCACAAAGAAGATCAATGTGGGGTCTGTGATGGGGAAATACTGTAGCATGAGCCCCCTAAGTTAGGGGGTTGGGGGTCTGAACACCCTCACAACTCCTGTTAATACAAGTATTGATATAGTTTCGTATCTTTACCAATACATTATCTAATCCCTGTTCCACTTCTTCATTTCTAAACCTTAATACTTTGATTTTGTTCTCTTCAAGAAACAGGGTACGTTCTTCATCCTTTAGCCTGACCTTCTCCTCATCATGCACGCCACCGTCCAATTCAATACACAATCTGAGTGATGGACAGTAAAAATCCAGAACATATGGCCCAAAGCCATGCTGCTGCCGGAATCGGTAGCCGTCAAGTTGTTTACCTCTAAGTTTCTTCCACAACATTCTCTCCGTCGGAGTCTCAGTCTTTCTTAACAACTGACGGAATTCTTTCGTTGCAGGATGATTTGAATAGTTCATGAAATCAATGATTTGGCTGCAAAATTACAATTATTTTGTTAATTATGAAACGATTCCAAAGTTTTTTTGTAATTTTGCACCCCAAAATAGAGAATAACATAGATAGTATTAATTTGGGTTGGCGGGAATGATGAGGTTGTTCAGACCCCCAACCCCCTAACTTAGGGGGCTTTAAAATGAAAGTAGCAATTGTAGGTGCAAGTGGAGCCGTGGGACAGGAGTTCCTGCGGATCCTGGATGAGAGGAATTTCCCGATGGATGAACTGGTGCTGTTCGGTTCCGAACGCAGTGCCGGCAGGAAATACACCTTCAAGGGAAAAGAGATCGAGGTGAAGTTACTTCAGCATAACGACGACTTCAAGGACGTAGACATCGCCTTTACCTCTGCCGGTGCAGGCACATCCAAGGAGTTCGCAGAGACCATCACGAAGTATGGTGCCGTGATGATTGACAACTCCAGCGCCTTCCGTATGGATGACGACGTGCCCCTCGTCGTGCCCGAGTGCAATGCCGAGGATGCCCTGACGCGTCCACGTGGCATCATCGCCAACCCCAACTGCACCACCATCATGATGGTGGTCGTCCTCCAACCCCTGGAGAACATCTCCCACATCAAGCGCATCCATGTCGCCTCCTATCAGAGTGCCTCTGGTGCCGGTGCTGCAGCCATGGCAGAACTCCAGCAGCAGTACAAGGAAATGGTCGAGGATGGCGAGGTGAAGACCGTCAAGAAGTTCGCCCACCAGTTGGCCTACAACGTCATTCCCCAGATCGACGTCTTCCAGCCCAATGGCTACACGAAGGAGGAGATGAAGATGTACAACGAGACCCGTAAGATCATGCATACCGATGCCAAGTGCTCGGCCATGTGTGTCCGTGTCAGTTCCCTCCGCTCCCACTCTGAATCCGTATGGATTGAGACAGAGAAGCCCATCAGCGTCGAGGAGGCTCAGAAGGCCATTGCCGCAGCCCCCGGTTGCACGCTGAAGGATGACCCCGCCACCCTCACCTATCCCATGCCCCTCGAGACAGCCGGCAAGGACGACGTCTTCGTAGGTCGTATCCGTAAGGACCTCACCGACGACTGTGGTCTCACCTTCTGGCTCTCAGGCGACCAGATCCGTAAAGGCGCCGCCCTCAACGCCGTCCAGATCGCCGAGTACCTCGTGAAAGTCGGGAATGTGAAGTAGTATTTTTAGTTTACAGTTTACGGTTTACAGTTTACGGTTTTAGTTTACAGTTTACGGTTTACAGTTTACAGATGATTACTTCTATAGGCGGATAATGCCCATACGGACAGATCCTAAGGTATCTTTTAATGACTTACATAAATCGCATGCTCAAATGGCATCTTCTAATCGCCTGCACGAATCGCTTGTTCTAATGGTTTGTTTTAATGGCTTGCACGAGTCGCCTGTTCTAATGGCTTTTCTAATGGCTTGCACGAATCGCCAGTTCTAATGGCTTTTCTAATGGCTTGTTCTAATGGCTTGCACGGTAATCATCTGTAAACTGTAAACCGTAAACTGTAAACTAAAAAATGAAGCCTCTCCTCTTCCTCCTCTCCTTCCTCTTCCTCTCCTGCGGAGGTGGTGATGACGATGGTCAGCGCCTCGGCGAGGTCATCGTAGGCACCTGGCAGCGT
>ONPM01000033.1 GCA_900319715.1 uncultured Prevotella sp. | reverse complement strand
TCACGAAGGAAGAGTGTGCTGACCTCTGTTGGCGGTACAATATCAAGAGCGTCATTGACCTTAGAACGCCTATTGAGTCGGCAGAGTTCCAGGATCCATTGCCTGAAAGTGTGGAATATCTGCAGATTCCGATCTTGAAAGATTCTGCTGTCGGTATAACCCATGAGACAGGTTCGGACCCAATGACCATTATCAAGAATCTGCGCAAGAATCCTGAGAAATTGAAGGAAATGGTGCCAGACTTCGAGGCACTCTATATGGACATCGTAACAGATGATTACTGTAGGAGGCAGTTGGATAAGGTCGTTGCAACTCTGCGGGGAAATGCGGAAAAAGGCATCTGCACTCTCTTTCACTGTACAGCCGGAAAGGATAGGACAGGTATCGTTAGTATGGCTTTGCTGAAATCATACGGTATCAGTGATGCCGAGATAATCAAGGACTACATGAGGACTAACTACAATGCTTTATGGCCAACGATCAAGAAATGTGTGGGGGTAGGGTTGATGACTTGGAACTGGGAGTTGGTAAAGACAGCATATGTATCCTTTATGGCTCGGAGGGAACTCATAGAAACATCTTTGAAATATTATGTTGTCTGACCATCATCGTTGCGAGGTCAAGTCCAGAACTCTTTGTCGCCGGTTTCTTCCATTTCGCCCTGACACTTTGGACAGGTCTTCTTGTCCCATATCTTGATGTGGTCGCTACCGCAGTTCAGACAGAGCCTGCCCACCTCGCTTCTGTAGGATGGGGCAACGTCGGCAATGATACCGCCAACAACGATGTTCTGGATGCTCTTGCAGTCAGGGCATGATATCGGTCTGATCTCTTGTCGGAAGAGTCCACGGCCCTCGTACGCTTCAGCCTCGTATCCGCATTTCTTGCAGCGGTATTTCAGTTTCCAAGCCATAACCTGTTTATGATGGAGAATGACTACATAGACAGATTACAGGATAACCTCCATTGTAGTCTTCTGCACCTTCATCTCCATGCTCTTATAAAAACATAGGGCGGGACTGTTCCCTTCCCAGACGTTCAAGGTGATGTTGTGGCATCCGATAGACTGGGCGTACTGGTACACATGTTCGTACAAGGCTTTGCCCACATGCTGGCCGCGAAACTGCTCGTCGACGCAAATATCATCAATATATAACGTCTTGACATCCTGAAGCAGGGTGTGCCCTTCGATTTCGGTAATCTGACAGAAGGCGTAGCCCTGTATCTTGCCGTCATCGTAAACGAAGATCGGCTTCTGATTATCTGCGAGCATGACCTCGAGTTCGGACTCGTTGTACTTGGTCGTATGGGGTTTGAACAAGTCTGGACGTATCTTGTAATGCACCATATTTACTTGATGTAGCAGATCTATGATACGCTTGATGTCTGTTTTGTTTGCCTTTCTAACCATTGTTTATTGTTTTCTAAAAATCACTTAAATCAGAGGCAAAGTTAAGTATATTTCTTTTATTTTGTTTATTTTTGCAGCAAATATTAGGAATGTTTATGAAAGCGGGCCAGATGAAAACCGCAGTAATTGGCGGCGGGGCGGCAGGCTTCTTTTTGGCCGTAAACCTAAAGGAGGCAATGCCGGAGATGGAGGTGACCATCTTCGAGCGTAGTCATCGTGTGCTTTCGAAAGTCGCTGTTTCTGGGGGCGGGCGCTGCAATTGCACGAACAGTTTTGCTGAGGTGCGAGACCTGTCAGCGGTTTACCCTCGTGGTCACCGACTGATGAAACGTCTGTTCAAGACCTTCGACTATCGCGACGTTTATCAGTGGTTTGAACATCATGGTGTACCATTGGTGACGCAGGACGATGAGTGTGTCTTCCCGGCCACCCAGGACTCTAGGGCTGTCATCGACTGTTTCCTCTCCTTGGCCCGCCGCCACAGGATAGATATCCGGCAGGGGGAGAAAGTTTCGTCGCTGGCGGATCTGTCGGACTATGACTTCGTGGCCGTCACCACAGGCGGATCTCCGACAGGCGAGGGACTGAAGTGGCTCGCGCAACTGGGGCATGAACTGGAGCCGCCCGTTCCCTCTTTGTACAGCCTGCGGATAGGAAACGAGAGATTATGCGAACTGATGGGGACGGTGGTCAACGATGTGACAGTACGCCTGTCTGGTACGAAATTCCGTGCTGACGGTCCCTTGCTGATCACGCATTGGGGGGTGAGTGGTCCTGCCATCCTGAAACTATCTAGTTATGCAGCCCGCTTCCTGGCGGACAGTGACTATAGAACTTCGCTTTCTATTAACTGGTTACAGCGTGACGAATCCAGCGTGCAGGCTACTCTCACTGAGACGGTCTCCCGTCAGCCTCAGAAGCAACTGACAACCCAGTGTCCTTTAGGACTGTCGCTTCGGCTATGGAATCATCTGCTGGCAGAGGCCTTAGGCCCCAGAAGTCAGATCAGGTGGATGGATATGAGCCGTAAGGATATGAACCGGCTGACGAACATCCTCGTGAATGCTACTTATCCAGTGACGGGTCGAGCCCCTTTCAAAGACGAGTTCGTCACCTGTGGAGGGGTCTCTCTGAAGAGCGTAGACCCTGCTACGCTTGAGAGCCGGCACGTGCCCCGGCTCTATTTCGCCGGTGAGGTGCTTGATATAGACGGTATTACGGGCGGGTTCAACTTTCAGGCGGCATGGACGACTGCCTATGTCGTGCAACAATCCATTAAGACTGCCGCTGATGCAATAAATGCCGGCGTTTTGCGTTATTAAGGAGGTGTTGAAGCGTTATTCCATAGTATGGCTCCTGTCTCTGGCCGCCCTGACGGTCAGGGCGCAGTATGATGTGTCGTTCAGCCACTATTGGGCGATGGAGCCTTCGTTCAACCCTGCTGCCGTCGGTAAGGAGGCTAAACTGAATGTGGTAGGAGCCTATGCGATGCAGTTGGCAGGTTTTGAGAATAACCCGAAGACGATGTATGCTGCTGCGGACATGCCTTTCTATGCGATGAACAGTTATCATGGCGTCGGTATCCAGTTCATGAACGATGCCATTGGTCTTTTCACTCACAAGCGATTTGGTCTGCAATATGCTTATCAACCCCAACTCTGGGGAGGCAAATTGAGTCTGGGGGTACAGGCTACGATGCTCAGTGAGACTTTCGACGGCTCGAAGATAGATATCATCGATACAGGTGATCGTGCCCTGCCTTCGTCTTCCGTCAACGGCACCGCCTTCGACATCAGTGCCGGCCTCTATTATAAGCATCGTAACTGGTATGCCGGCGTTTCGGTACTCCATCTTAACGCACCCAAGGTGGAACTGGGCGAAAAGAACGAAATAGCCGTCTCTTCCACATATTATTTGACTGGCGGATACAATATTCGGCTGAAAAATCCGTTTCTTACGATACAAACCTCGTTCTTGGGACGTACAGATGGTGTCGCTTACAGGGCGGATGTCTCCGGGCGGCTGATGTACAAACACGAGAAGAGAGTGCTGTATGCAGGGATGTCGTATAGCCCGACAAATTCTGTGACGGTACAGATCGGTGGCGATGTGCATGGTGTGCGGCTGGGATATAGTTATGAGATATACACGTCGGCTATCAGCATCGGAAACGGAAGCCATGAACTCTACGTGAGTTATCAGACGGAACTGAACCTGTTTAAGAAGGGGCGTAACTTGCATAAGAGTGTGAGAATCTTGTAGTGAGAGGTAAGAGGTGAGAGATGAGAGAAATGATGATGGGCAGAAATGTAAATACAAATATAAAAATGTTTAAGAAAATGCTTAAGATAGAGAGTTTGGTACAGGTGGGAGTATTCTCTTACCTCTTACCTCTCACCACTTGCCTCCTGCTGGCAGGTTGTTTTGGCAGCAAACTGGCTTCTTCTGCAGGCGGTGAGGTGACTGGCACTGGCGGCAGAGCCTTTACGGAACCGACCCCATACGGCATGACGCTGGTGAAGCGCGGCCATCTGAAGATGGGTATTGAGAAAACGGACAGCCTTTGGGGCCGTCAGACACCATTGCGCGACATCTCTGTCGACGGATTCTGGATGGACGAAACGGAGGTGACCAACTCCAAGTACCGCCAGTTCGTTAACTATGTGAGAGACTCCATCCTCAGAGAGCGACTGGCAGAAATCGATGAGACCTATCGTACCGTTAAGACAGACCGCGAGGGCAATGAACTCGGTTCGGTGCTGAACTGGAAGAAGGCGCTGCCGCGTAAGCCCAGTGAGGACGAGCAGGAGATCATCGACGGCCTCTATGTCACCAATCCTGTTACCGGGGAGAAGATGCTCGACTATCGGCAGATGAACTATCGCTATGAAGTGTTTGACTATACCGCTGCCGCCCTGCGTCGCAATCGTCTGAACCCAGAGGAGCGCCATCTGAATACGGATATCGCCGTTGATCCTAATGAGCAGGTGTGGATATCTAAGGATACGGCCTATATCGACGATGAGGGCAAGATTGTCAGAGAGACCATCAACCGCCAGTTGTCTGGCCCATGGGACTTCCTGAATACCTATATCGTAAATATCTATCCCGACACTACCTGCTGGGTGAACGACTTTCCAAATGCAGACAATGAGATGTATATGCGCTACTACTTCTCCAACCCCGCTTATAACGAATATCCTGTGGTGGGTGTGACATGGGAGCAGGCCAATGCTTTCTGCTTCTGGCGTACGGAATATCTGCTAAAGGGACTGGGCCCGGCAGCCCGCTTCGTGCAGCGCTACCGTCTGCCGACAGAGGCCGAGTGGGAGTTCGCAGCCCGTGGTAAGGATCAGAACGAGTTCCCGTGGGATAATGAGGATGTGGCCAGTGGCCGGGGATGTTTCTTTGCCAACTTCAAGCCTGATGACGGTAACTATACCAAGGATGGCAATCTGATTACCAGTCGCGTGGGCATCTATTCCGCCAATAGCAACGGTCTCTATGATATGGCAGGTAATGTGGCAGAGTGGACGAGTACCGTCTATACTGAGGCTGGCGTTGATGCCATGAACGACATCAACCCTCAACTGAGATATAATGCCGCTATTGAAGACCCGTATCGTCTGAAGAAGAAAAGCGTGCGTGGTGGTTCTTGGAAGGATCCAGAGTCCTATATCCGTTCAGCCTGGCGTTCGTCGGAATATCAGAACCAGCCGCGGTCATATATCGGGTTCCGTTGTGTGCGTAGTCTTGCCAACTCTACCAGCGACAAGGCCAGGGAGTCGAAGAAGTAATCTCTTGTTTATAGTTTCAGTTTATAGTTTATAGAAAATGACAACATATAGCAAATACAATTTTGTATACCGTCTGCAGAAGTGGATGGATAGTGTGCCTGGGCAGACGTTCCTCAACTATGCTTACAGTTGGGGCGCCTCTATTGTTATCTTAGGAACACTTTTTAAGTTGACCCACCTGCCAGGAGCAAACTTCTTCCTTTTCTTAGGTATGGGAACGGAGGTCTTCGTGTTCTTTATCTCTGCCTTCGATCGTCCGTTTGATAAGACAACGGATGGCATGGAACTAGATAACCATGTGAAGACGGAAGAGGAAGAACTTGAGGCAGTGAGTGCTCAAACTGCTGCCACTGTCATTGGTGGAAATGGTGGTACCATCATTATCGGAGGTGGTGGTCAACCCGATATTGCTGCAGCATCCAGCGCTGCTTCTGATCAGGCAAAGGTCGATACGGAGGCCATCGCAGCTGTTTCGTCATCCGTAGCTACAGTATCCGGAATAACCGGTGTATCCGCTGTTTCCGGTCTTCCCACTGTCAACCCCGAACTTGAAGAGGCTACTGCCAACTATGTTGATGAACTCAAGCGTCTTACAGAGATGTTGTCGAAAGTTTCCGAGCAGAGTGAGCGTTTGGCTCGTGACTCCGAGGAGATGGAGAACCTCAACCGCACGCTCACCGGCATCACTAAGGTCTATGAGTTGCAGTTGAAGAGTGCCAGTTCACAGATCAGTACGATTGATGACATTAACGCCCAGACGCGTCGCATGGCTGAGCAGATTGCTGAGCTGAATCAGATTTACACCCGTATGATAGAGGCAATGACCGTCAATATGAAGGCCGCCGCCCCCTTAGGATAAACGACTATGGCAATCAAGAAAAGACCCGTTTCTCCACGCCAGAAGATGATCAATCTGATGTATGTCGTCTTGATGGCTATGCTGGCGCTAAACGTCTCGAATGAGGTGCTCAACGGCTTCTCTATTGTAGAGAAAAGTTTGAACCGCACCACGCAGAACGCCACATTGGAGAATCTGGCATTGTATGATGAGTTTGCCCTGCAGATGAAGGCAAACCCTCAAAAGACGAAGGAATGGTATGACAAGTCACGTGAGGTGAAGAAGATGAGTGACTCGCTCTATAATCTGATTGCAGACCTGAAGCAGGCCATCGTCATAGAGGCTGATGGAAAGAAGGGTGATGTCTTGAACATCCGCAATAAAGAAGACCTTGAGGCCGCTAACCAGGTGATGCTCGCACCAGGACGTGGCAGGGGGCAGGAACTGCATGACGCCGTTGCCGCCTATCGTCGGCAGATGCTCTCTATGGTAGGCACCTATCGCCAGAAGAAGATGATAGCCTCCAACCTCTCAACAGACATTCCCTCCGATGTCTCTGCGATGGGAAAGAACTGGCAGGAGTATATGTTCGAGGCGATGCCTGCCGCTGCTGCCGTTACTCTGCTGTCTAAGTTGCAAAGTGATGTGCGTTATGCGGAGGGTGAGGTGCTCCATACATTGGTGCAGAATATTGATGTGAAGGATATCCGTGTCAATGCTCTCGAGGCATTCGTCATCCCTAATTCCCAGACAATCGTCCGTGGTGATAAGTTCTCCGCTCATATCGTTATGGCTGCCGTTGACACGACTCAGGTTCCTGATATTTATATAGGTAATCAGAAGGTAGATCTTAAAGATAACCTCTATGAGCGTATTTGTGGTACCACAGGTGACTTCACGCTGGCTGGATATCTCGAGACAGTCAATGGCAATGGCGAGAAAGTCCGTCGCGACTTTTCTCAGAAATATACCGTCGTTGATCCCAGCGCCACCGTCAGTGCCGACCTGATGAATATGCTATATGCTGGTTACAACAATCCCATCAGCATCAGTGTACCCGGTGTGCCGCTTACTAAAATACAAGCGACGATGACCAATGGTACCTTGCAACCCGTAGGTCCAGGAAAGTATATTGCCCGTCCCTCTAAGATAGGTGAAAATGCTACGATAACCGTTATCTCTACTAATACAGGACGCCCACAGCAGATGGGACAGTTTACCTTCCGTGTGCGCCGCCTGCCAGATCCGACACCTTATATTACGATTAATGATGAGCATGGCAATCCTACCCGCTATAAGGGTGGCGGCCTTTCCAAGTCACAGTTGATAGGTGCCAATGCTATCGGCGCAGCCATCGACGACGGCATCCTTGACATCGCTTTCCGGGTACAGTCGTTCGAGACCGTGTTCTTCGATAATATGGGTAATGCCGTTCCTATCGTCAGCGAGGGCACCTCGTTCTCCTCTCGTCAGAAGGAAACATTCCGAAAATTGACTCGTAATCGCCGTTTCTATATCTCCCGTGTGACGGTAGTTGGCCCTGATGGCTTGACGCGCACTTTGCAGAACCCTATGGAGGTAATCGTGAAGTAGGGTAGATCGTTGATAGTTTATAGTTAATAGATGATATGAAAAGAATATTGTTCTTAGTACTGATAACATTGGTGACTGACGTTGCCGTCGCCCAGCCTAAGCAGCGACGCAGTCAGCAACAGACATCCCAACAGCAGAAGAAGAATCCTTCTTCCGCCATGTCCATCCGTGCACAAATATCGTTTCCAACGGCTGTTGATATGCCTGAGGATGTGGTGTGGCGTCGTGATATTTACCGTGAGATTGATCTCACGAAAGATGCCAATGCCGGACTTTACTATCCTGTTCAGCCTGAGGGTAAGCAGATGAACCTATTTACTTATATATTTAAGTTGGCGCAGAATAACTATATCCCCGTCTATGAATACTCCATCGCCAATGATGGTGCCGATGTGTTCAACGACCAGACGAAGATAGAGATGAAGACGTTGCTCGATGACCGCCATATCTTCTATGAGGAACAGGATGGAAAGTTGAAGGTCGATAATAGTGATATCCCCTCGCAGGAAGTGACGAAGTACTATCTGAAGGAAAGTGCTTACTACGACCAGGCCAATGCAGCCTTCCATATTAAGGTGGTGGCTCTTTGTCCGGTGATGATGCGTGAAGATGACTTTGGCGGCGAGGCCACTCAGTACCCTCTCTTCTGGGTGAAGTACAGTGATCTTGAACCCTTCCTCAACCGTCAGACGGTGATGACGTCGAACCTCAACAATGCTGCCACGATGACGATGGATGACTTCTTTACGCTCAATAAGTACCGTGGCAAGATCTATAAAACCAATAATGCCCAAGGTAAGACATTGTTGCAACTCTGCGATGGCGACACCACGAAACTCTCAGCAGAACAGCAGCGCATCGAGAAAGAACTGGAAGCCTTCCGTAAGAATATCTTCGGCGATCCTGAGAAGAAAGACTCTCTCGACAGTATCGCCAATGCTAATCCTCAGAATATAAAGGCCGCCCGGAAGGCGAAGGCTAAGGGTAACAGAGCCCCAAAGAGCAGTGTCCGCCGTACTAAAGCCTCTAAGTCAAAGAGTGGTTCTGGCAGTGGCTCTGCTGCTTCCAGCGGTGCCCGGGTATCTGTCCGTCGACAACGTCATTAACCATTTTATACATTTGAACTTCTTAGTGGATGATGCGGATTGCGCAGAAATGATAAAATAATTCTGCAATATCTGTATCATCTGCTTTTTTTTTCGTAACTTTGCACCATCAAATTCATTTTAAACAGAATCAATCATGAAAAGAATCATTTCATTAGTCGTGCTTGCAGTCGCTATGACGATGACTGTACAGGCACAGGGAATCAAGTTTGGTGTGAAGGGTGGTCTTAACATCACCAAAATGTCGATCAGCAAGGATGTCTTCGATTCTAAGAACAAGGCAGGTTTCTTTGTAGGCCCCACGCTGAAACTCTCACTGCCTATGGGCTTTGGAGCCGATATCGCAGCCCTCTACGATGAGCGCAGTGCCAATATTGAGCTTGAATCCTCAAGTACCTCACTTTCCGTTTTGCCTGGTGAACAACAGTCTTCGTCAAATGAGACCATCAAGCAGAAGTCCATTCAGGTGCCTGTAAATCTCCGTTATAACATCGGCCTCAGCAGTATGGCTGGTATCTACCTCGCCGTAGGTCCTCAGTTCGGATTCCCTGTCGCTGATAAGGTCTTTAAGACCGAATTCGGTGAATATCGTCTGAAGGATGCCAGCCTGAGCGTTAACTTCGGTGCCGGTCTCTCTCTCATGGGACATCTCGAAGTTGGATTCACCTACAACCTCGCAGCAGGCAAGTCAGGTGAGTTCACATCTATTAAAGACATCGATACTCACAACAACGCTTGGCAAATTTCAGCCGCCTACTATTTCTAAAGGGTAAATCGCAAATAAGTCAATCATAAATTGTTTATAGACGTCATTCTGCCGCTTCCCCTCAACGGCGTGTTCACTTATTCCGTTCCGCCTGAGTTGGAGCGGCAGGTTGCCGTTGGTCATCGTGTCCTTGTTCCTTTCGGCCGCAACAAGACCTATGTCGGCATTGTCGCCAAAGTTTTGTTTACAGTTTACGGTTTACAGTTTACAGGTGATAACTCTGCTGTAGAGGAAGGGCTTGCCAGCAAATCATCTGTAAACTGTAAACCGTCAACTGTAAACTATAAGGATGTTCTCCAGGTTCTCGACACCTCTCCCATCTTGCTGGATAACCAATTGAAACTCTGGCACTGGATATCCGACTATTACCTCTCACCCATTGGCGAGGTTTATAAGGCTGCTCTCCCTGCTGGCCTGAAAGCAGAAGATGGCTACCGCCCTAAGACAGAGACCTTCATCCGTCTTACTGCCAGGTTCCGCTCCGAGCAGGCGCTCCATATCGCCCTTGATATGCTTCAGCGCGCACCATCCCAGCAGAAAGCCTTCATAGATTTTCTCGATTTGTCGTTGTTTAATGAGACCGAAAACTATCTCTTGGGAATTACTCGTGATGAACTATTGAACGAAGGTCACACCCTTGCTAGCATCACGGCTCTCGTCAAGCGAGGTCTCCTTGAAACCTACGAGCAAGAGGTGGGGCGTCTTAATCATGGCGGTGAACCTCGTCCAGAGCATATCAAACCGCTCAGCCTGCCCCAGCAGGAAGCCTTCAATCATATACAGTTCGCTTTCCTCCAAAAGCCTGTTACGCTACTTCATGGTGTCACATCCAGCGGTAAGACCGAGATTTACATCCATCTCATTCAGCAGGCTCTCGACAAGCATCAGCAGGTACTCTACCTCCTGCCTGAGATAGCCCTTACCGTACAGATGATGGAGCGCTTGCAGCGGGTCTTTGGTAGTCGGCTTGGCATCTACCACTCGAAGTATGCCGATGCCGAGCGTGTAGAGATTTGGCAGAAGCAACTTTCAAAGAATCCCTACGATGTCATACTCGGTGCCCGCAGTGCCGTATTCTTGCCTTTTCAGCATCTTGGGCTGGTCATCATCGACGAGGAACACGAGACATCTTATAAGCAGCAGGATCCAATGCCCCGCTACCATGCCCGCAGTGCCGCTATTGTCTTGGCGCAGATGTGTGGAGCCAAGACATTGCTAGGTACGGCCACTCCTTCTATCGAGACGTACCACAATGCTCAGACAGGCAAGTATGGCTATGTTTCGCTGACGGAGCGTTACAAAGGCATTGAACTACCAGAGATACGAGTGGTAGACATCAAAGACTTGCAGCATCGGAAGATGATGCATGGCCCCTTCTCGCCAGAGTTGTTGCTGAAGGTCCGTGAGGCTCTAGAACGTGGCGAGCAGGCCATCCTCTTCCAGAACCGTCGTGGTTATGCGCCCATGATTGAGTGCAAGCAGTGTGGCTGGGTCCCTCATTGCCAGCATTGCGACGTATCTCTGACCCTTCATCGCAACCTTAACCAACTGACTTGTCATTACTGCGGCTATACCTATCAGGTGCCGACGGAGTGTCCGGCCTGTGGTAGCCGTGAACTTCAGACACGAGGCTATGGTACAGAGAAGATTGAGGACGAAGTGCGCGCGATCTTCCCAGAAGCCCGTATAGCCCGCATGGACCTCGATACCACTCGCACCCGCCAGGCCTACGAACGCATCATCAACGATTTCTCCGTTGGTCGTACAAACATTCTCATCGGCACACAGATGATTTCTAAAGGACTCGACTTCGACCGTGTTTCCGTCGTAGGCATCCTAAATGCCGACACAATGCTGAACTATCCTGATTTCCGTGCTTATGAGCATGCTTTTATGATGATGTCGCAGGTTAGTGGCCGTGCAGGTCGCAAAGGCCATCGTGGACTCGTTATCCTGCAGACGAAGAGTCCTGATAGTCCTATTATCCGTCAGGTTGTCGACAACGACTATTCTGCTTTCTTCCGTGGGGTCATGGCAGAGCGACAACAGTTCCGTTATCCGCCTTGTTGTCGTCTTGTATGTATCTATCTGAAACATCGCAGCGATAGTCTCGTCGATACGGCCGGCCTTGAATTTGGCAGTCGCCTGCGCCAGTGGTTTGGCACCCGTGTCCTTGGTCCAGACCGTCCGGCTGTCGCCAAGGTCAAGTCCCTTTCCATCCGCAAAATCCTCCTCAAGGTTGAGCCGGGACTCGATCTCCCCTCCGTCCGCAAATACTTAGCGCTTGCCCAGCAGCAGATGCAACAAGACAAGCGATACGCCTCCCTCCAGATTTATTTCGATGTAGATCCGCTGTAACTAGGACAATTTACATATTGTCAAACTGAGGTTTTAGCCACTCCATGCGTGTGACAAACCATTCCTTCAACTCTTGAACTTCATTCTGGTAACTTCCCCAGATGTTGTAATTAGACCAGGTCTTGACATTTAGCAGATGCCACACGTCGTTATTCTCCTCGGCTGAGTATTTCAGATACTGTGCATCGGCATTGACATGAGCAAGAATGTCATTCATATGAGAATAAAAGAAATTAAAACGCTCTTTCACCCTTGCCACGAAAACAGGATCCTTGAATAGGCGGTCATACCATTTGGTGTATTTAATATAGAATTCTTTTGGATCATAACATGTCTGGTTGGCCTGGTTAATATTACCATAGGCCACATCCATATCCCATATAGGTCCCATCTTCAACTTTCCACCACGGGCAAGATGCATGTAGCAACTCGTATCGAAATTGCCATCCAGATTCTTACCAATCTCCTGAATCAGATACCAGTCGACGAAAGAGTCCATATCTATATAGGCCTGCCAGCCTGTTGACGGGTTGGTGAAATCATCCCCAAACAAGATACCGTCAACCTTGTTTACGAAATCCTTTGCATAAAGGAAGTTCTCGTCGCCGTATTCCAGATCAGGTTCCTTAATGTTGACGACATTCTCCAAATGAGGTACAGCGAAATAACGTGAGTCAGATTCACCAGGTGCCCGACTGTCTATCTCAAACAAAAAACCGTCATCTCCAACATTCACGCGTTGTTTGGAGATTTTCAGTTTGTCACATAGTAGATAGGTCCCCCAGTATTTCCCATTGAAAGTCAACTCGATGAAATGGCTCTCAGGTGTATAGTCAAGGTTGCTGATGCGACTCATATAGAAAGCCAGACTATTGCGCAGCATCGACTTGTCGCTATAATTAGGTATCAACACCCACGACTTGTCCTTGGGCATATCCAACAATGAGATCTTCTCATCAAATTTCAGTCGGAAAGGTTTCTTGGGTAATTGCCAACTGGAGTTGCCTCGTCCTTTAATATTTACTCTCGATTCCACATAATCACCGGCAGCACGTGTCTTAACGTCTTCCCTTAACGACAAGGTGGCGCCGATATAGTCTTCTTTTGAAGTCACCTCCTGAAGACCGTCGGTAGTGATAGACATCATTGGGAGACCAGTAAAGGAATGGACATATATTTTATAATATTTGTTTTTGCTGGAAGTTGCAACAGTCACTGTACGAGGTCTTGTAAAATCAATCTCTGTCTTACCGCTCTCTGCTTCGAACCCATCGATAACCACCATTGTGCCCTCAAAGGTAAAACGGGGCTTTAGGACTTTTTCGTTAGTCATTGCTGGCAACCAACACTCAATAATGCTGTCACCGACAATCTTGCATCTGATATTCTCTCGCAGCGATTGATTGTCGGCTGTCACAAATTCCATCGTGAGTAGTTTTGGCTCCATACGTTCCTCAAGAGTCCTCTCAAGGGTTTCTATTCTTTGCTGTAATGCCTCCCACATCAGTCGAAGTTGACCGTTGAGTTTGTCTTGCTCTGTATTCCTTTGTACTTGTGCTGCATCCCATCGTGCCATTTCCCTACTGCGGGATGCTGGCATAGCATCAAACTGTTCTTTGAGCCATTGCATACGCTGGGTCAGCCAAATTTTCATGCTGTTTACCTTGTCCTGATACAATACCCAGGTGTCGGCGTCGGAAGACTTGTGTGATGTAAAAGTGTCCCATTTTGAGTTGTCTTCCACGATGGCGTATTTTAGATACTGCGCATTTTCGTTGATGTTCCTGATGATATCCGTCTGACGACTGTAGAAATAGTCAAAGCGCTCTTTTACCTCGGCGACGAAAATCGGATCCATGAACAATTCCTTAAACTCCCCAACATCCTTTAGCACGAATCCTGTTGCTGTTGTCTGTCCTGCATCGCCAAATGCTGTTTCGAAATCCCATAACGTCTGCATCCCTTTTTCATTCTTTGCGATTTCATGGATCAGATACCAGTCTACAGAAGTTCCCATACTCGGATGTTGCTGAGAAAGATACTCCCCCAACATATAGGTACCTGAATAGTGACCGTTAAACATCAGGTCCACGTAACGGAAGCATGGTTTATACTCCAGATTGCTTATCTCGGCCAAGTAAAAAGCAGTCTGATTGTGCAACATGGTAATGTCGTTCACGTTAGGCATCAACTTCCAGTCCGTATGTGCCGGCATGTCCAATATTGGAACTGCGCTTAAAAAATTCAACTTGTAGTCATTTTTCCCCCATTCTGTCCAGTCAGACACTTCGGCCGTTTTAGTGTGGTAACGAAGATCCCCCTCTGCCATAATTCTGCCCGTAGTCTTTTGGAGACTGCTTTGACCTCCATATACGGCATTGTCTGTAAGACTGAAAGTGGCTTCATAATACAGATTAGATTCTTTCAATTTGTGGGACATCGTTTCTGCCCACAGCGTGGGAAGACCCGTATAAGCAATCAGGCTGATAATGTATTCCTTGGTTTTCTCTCCATTGTGAACGACGAGGGTTTGTTCAGAACTGAAGTCAAATGCTGTCTCGCTGCTGATGGCCTCTTGACCACCAATCGTCACACGGTCACCTGTAAATTCGAATCGCGGAATCAGTGATTTTGCATTCATAAAATTCAGCACCCTGCACGTAACTGCACTGTCGCCAATGATGATGCACTCAACATTCTCAACCAGTTGCATGGGATTCTCGGATGCCAGGAACTCCATGTGCAGCAACTTTGGTTCCGTCTGGTTGATTTTGTCGTTCAGTTCGTCTATCTTCTCTTGTGCATCGTTTATCAGATCCAGTAGGTTATAATAATCTAGGTCAGATTCTATGTCTAAATCTCCATGCATGATGACTTTTTCAAGAATCTTAATATCAATTATATTCACTTTCCCATTGCCGCTGACATCTGCCTCGTTAGCGTCGAACTTTTCTGACGGTGTTCCGTTGAGGTAGTTTATGATCTCCACAATGTCAGCCGCATTCACCTTGTTGTCACCATTTGTATCGCCAGAGCCAGCCAGCAATACAAGAGGAAGTGCAAAAAAAACAATAAGAGATAGCAGTTTCTTGTTCATAATCTTTATCCTTCTTGTTTGTCTATTTCGTTTACAAAAGTACACAAATTTTCCCAAATCACCAAATCTTTTCCATCTTTATTTGTAAAGCAAGGTAATTACGGTTAATATCTCGTCGATTGACATTGTATCAAATGATAGTTTAATCGGAGTTCTTTAATGGTTTAGGTTATGTTGACAAATGAAGAGAGTCAAGCAAAAGCCTGACCCTCTTTAGTCTGAAGTATTACGATGGACTCCTAAAAATTTAATTCGCAGTTGATACCAAGTACGCGGTTGGTGCGGGTGAAGGAGTCGCTGATGCGCGGTGTGGCAGAGGTCACACGATTATAGTCCTCGTAGTTGGTCTGGAAGTAAGCGGCACCGAGTTGCACGTGTTCGCCGGCACGATACTTGAAGCCAAATCCGATGCTGCTGGAGTTGACAACGAACGACATGTCGTTCATATAGGCATCAGTGAGTTGGTAGCGGGTTACCTGGACACCAGCGGAGATGGTAAGACGGTCAGTGACGTCCCACTCCGCACCCCCGAGATACTCGTTAGTACCACCGTCGAGTAGTTTCTGGGTGTCATTGTACCAGTGAGCCTTTGTATCATAGAAGTGGTGATAGCCCAGGTTTAGGCGCACATCGTCGTTGATGTTCCACATAGCGCCGACGGCAAGTTGGGAAGGAGAGTCTTCATCAATCTTCTCGCCATCGCGGAACTTATTGACGGCAGGAATCTCGCTGGCCTCGTTGACGGTAGACTCATTCTCCATATGCATCTCTGTCCTTGCTTCGTACTTGATGGCGAAGTTAAAGGCCCCCAGCCGATAGTCGATGCCAATGACGGGAGCAACGCCCATGCCAGTCTGGTTACAGAGCAGGTTTACACCCTGAGAGTACTTCTGAAGGCCGTTGAGGCTCTGCATGGTGCCTTCGAGTTGTGCGAGTTGCACCGTGAGTTCTGTAGGAACGTCGACGCCAGCGGTTTGATACTGGGCTATAGCGGCATTGATCAGTGAGATGTTTCCGTCGATGGTTGAGGTGGCGCCTTGGAGGAAACTGCCGAAGTCGACATAACCGCCAGCGGTGTTCACCATAATGTTACTGATCTTGGCTTTATAGGTAGCGGCACCGTAAAGCATGCGCAAGCCACCATAGACACTGAGGTTTGGGGTAATTTTATATGCAGCACCAAGTTGGAAACCGAAGTAGTACTGTCGTCCCTGCATATAGCCATCCATATCATAACCTGTGGCGCCGAGGGGTTGCAGTTGGTTGGCAATGCCTCCGACAACGCTCTCAAAGGAACCGAGTCCGTCGGCAAACTCACATTTACCGCCGCCGCCTGGGACGGAGAAATTGAATTGTACACTCCAGTTTCCCTTATTATAGGCAGCCTGCAATGATGGAATGATAGGGGCATCTGCAACGCCTTCGAAGGTCTTCTGAGCCAGTCCATGGTTCTTTCGGCCGAGTGCAAAGACAGGGTTCTCGCTCTGTATGGTACGTGTCTGATGAGCGTACTGCCAGTTGAAGGCGACGTGGAGACCTTCTGGCATGAAGGCTACGCCTGCCGGGTTGGAATAGACTCCGTCGAGACCGATAGCCGCGTCGCGGGCTGGGTTGCGGAGAAAATCGATACTCTGATTCGTGTTGGTTAAGATGCCACCTGCTGTGGCGTTGGTTGCTACGGCCAGCATCGCGCCGGCGAGACATGTTGTGATTTTGTTCATATCCTTAAACATCTTTTATGAAAATCGGGTGCAAAGGTAGATATATTGTTTAAAAGTGTGTTGTTTGCGCACACAAAGTTAACAAGGTTTAACAGAAAATGCACAAATATATGCACAAATGTGCAATTATGTGCAGTTTTCTGTAGACAAAAACCTATTTCTTGAGTTCTGGATAGGAAAGACGTGTATGATAAATGGTCTTGAGTTTTTCGATAAGTACGGTCTTGGCATAGGCAATGTCACGGAATGTGATAGGGCACTCCTTGAAATAACCTTCAGCCACCTGCGCATCGATGAGGCGGTTGACGAGGTCGCGGATGGTCTTCTCCGTGTAGTCAGGGAGAGAGCGTGAGGCGGCCTCGACCGTATCGGCCATCATGAGGATGGCCTGTTCCTTGGTGAAAGGGTTGGGGCCTGGATAAGTGAAGAGCAGTTCGTCTACCTCATCATTGGGATGAGCATTTTTATACTGTACATAGAAGAACTTCGCCTTTCCCTGACCATGATGGGTGGTGATGAATTCACGGATGACCTTTGGCAGGTCGTACTTCTCCGCCATCTTCACACCTTCGGTGACGTGGCTGATAATCATCTGGGCACTGTCGATGTATCCCATCTTCTCATGAGGGTTGACCCCCGACTGATTCTCTGTAAAATAGATGGGATTAGTAATCTTTCCGATATCGTGGTAGAGTGCGCCTGTGCGGACGAGTTGGCTCTTGGCACCAATCTTGCGGGCAATCTCTGCAGCGAGGTTACCCACTTGGATGGAGTGCTGGAAAGTGCCTGGTGCCACTTCACTCATCTTGCGCAGGAGTTCCTTGTTCATGTCGGAGAGTTCGATGAGGGTGATGTTCGATGTGAAGCCGAAGGCCTTCTCAAGGAGATAGAGCAAAGGGTATGAGCAGAATAATAGCAGGCCGTTGATGATAATGTAATTGTATTCACTGTAGTTCAGGCGAGTGAAGTCGTTGTTGCGCATCCAGTCGAGGGAGATATTCGTCAGTGTCATGCCGACAGTGATAAGAACGGCCGTCCAGAAGAGTTGTGAGCGGCTTGACAGTTCGCGTAGGGAGAAGATGGCAATCATACCCGCTATGGTCTCGACGGTAATGAACTCCAGCGGGTGCTGGAGGATACAGGCGCAACTGAAGATGGTCGTCATGTGCGCCATAAAGGCGGTGCGGGAATCCATGAACACTCTCACAAAGATTGGCACCATGGCGAAGGGCAGCATATAGATATGCAGGATGCTGTGGCTGACCATGATGCAGGCGGTGACGGAGAAGATTATGATAAGTGCATAGAGCATCGCCGCGGAACGTACTTTCTCGAAATAGTCTTTGCGGAAGAGTGTGAGGAAGATGGTGAAACAGGTGATGAAGATTGCAACATAGAGAATTTGGCCGAGTATGGTGAGGCTGAATTGCGGGGCGTTCTCATGCTTGCGTTCGGTCTCTTTCTTGAACGACATGAGGATGTTATATGTCTTTGCGTCGACAATATCGCCACGGTCGATGATCTTTTGTCCGCGCTGAACGAGTCCTGTAGCCAAAGGGATGCTGTTGTGGAGTTCGTTGAGACTTGCCTCACTTCTGTCTTTGTCGTAGGTGAGGTTGGGGGTCAGGTAGTCGTTGAGGTTACATTTCTTCAGGATTTCGCGATGCTGGGCCAATGTCTCATCAAGGAAAATCTTTTCGTAGGCCGAGATGACAGAGTTGACTTCAGTAATTGGCACACTGTTGGCTGTCTTGCCGTCGATAATGCGGATGAGGCGAGCAGTGTCCTGATGCAGTTCGGTGTACTCGGAACTGTTCATGATGCCTGTGGCATAGAGGTCGCGAAGACGGTTGGCTATGATGCTCAGGTAGTCGTTCTCGAGGCCAGGGATGCCATTGGAATAGTCTTTGTAAAACTGCCGTATTTGTTCGCCTGAGATATCTTTGTTAATCAGATAGTAGGGCTCGTAGAGTTTCATGAGGCTATCGCGCTCTCTGTTGATGACTTCGTCGCTTTTGTAGATGGGGAAGTCAAAGGGGGCGCTGAGGTCGGAGTACACCCAAGGACGTCCTTTCTCAGCGTTGAAACTGAATTGGGTGGATCGCGGCATCAGCCATACAATGATGGCCACGGTACCTATGACGAGTACGGCGCGAATAAGGAAGTCGCGCCACGTGAGTTCGTTCTTAAAGTCAAAACTACTCATTTGATGCTGTCTGTTATGGATGGTTAGACAATATTTTCGCTGCAAAGATACAAATAAAATGAAGAATGAAGAATGAAGAATGGAGAATTTTTAGGTGGCGGCAGCAAATTTTTTACTTTTCACTCTTCACTTTTAACTTTATTTCGTACCTTTGCAGTCAAATAATAATAACACAATGTCAGAAAGAACTGTAAGAGTAAGATTTGCACCCAGTCCGACGGGTGCCCTTCATATCGGTGGTGTACGTACTGCCTTGTACAATTATCTGTTTGCCCGCCAACACGGTGGCCAACTTGTATTCCGTATCGAGGATACAGACTCGAATCGTTTCGTGCCAGGCGCTGAGGAATATATCCTCGAGTCGTTCAAGTGGCTGGGTATCCATTTCGACGAGGGCGTGAGTTTCGGAGGCGACAAGGGACCGTATCGTCAGAGTGAGCGCCGTGACATCTATAAGAAATATGTACAGCAACTGTTGGATGCTGGTAAGGCATATATCGCCTTCGACACCCCAGAGGAGTTGGAAGCGAAACGTACGGAAATCCAGAATTTCCAATACGACAGCCATACCCGTAGCCAGATGCGTAATTCGCTGACGCTGCCGAAAGAAGAGGTGGAACAACTGATTGCCGATGGTGAACAGTATGTGGTGCGCTTTAAGATCGATGGTGGACAAGAGGTTCTGGTCAATGATCTTATCCGCGGCGAAGTTCGTGTGAAGACAGATATCCTTGACGATAAGGTACTCTTTAAGAGTGCCGACCAGTTGCCGACTTACCATCTGGCGAATATCGTCGATGACCATCTGATGGAGATTACGCATGTGATTCGTGGTGAGGAGTGGTTGCCGAGTGCACCGTTACATGTTCTGCTATATCAGGCTTTCGGTTGGGAGGATACGATGCCGCAGTTTGCTCATCTGCCGCTATTGCTGAAACCTGATGGTAAGGGTAAACTCTCAAAGCGCGACGGCGACCGTCTGGGATTCCCTGTGTTCCCTTTGGAGTGGAAGGACCCCAAGACGGGCGAGACCTCTCGTGGCTATCGGGAGGATGGCTATTTTCCTGAAGCCGTTATCAACTTCCTCGCTTTACTGGGTTGGAACCCAGGAACGGAACAGGAGATTTTCTCATTGGACGAACTTGTGCCTTTGTTCGACATCACGAAGTGTTCGAAGGCTGGTGCGAAGTTTGCCTACGATAAAGGCATCTGGTTTAACCATGAATATATCCTGAAGAAGTCGAACGAGGAGATTGCTGCCCTCTTTGAACCCATTGTGAAGGAGCATTGTCCACAGGAGACATCAGAACGCATCCTTCAGGTGACGGCCATGATGAAGGACCGTGTGTCGTTCGTCAAAGAATTGTGGCCGCTTTGCTCGTTCTTCTTCGAGGCTCCTACGGAGTATGATGAGAAGACCGTGAAGAAGCGTTGGAAAGAAGATAGTGCACAGCAACTGACAGAACTTATCGACGTGCTTGAGGGCATTGACGATTTCTCTCTGGAGAATCAGGAGCAGATCGTGCATGCATGGATAGAGCAGAAGGAATACAAACTGGGCAATATCATGAATGCCTGGCGTCTGACTCTCGTAGGTGAGGGCAAAGGCCCTGGGATGTTCGACATCTCTGCCTTCTTAGGTAAAGCAGAGACCATCAGGCGCATGAAGAGAGCCATCGAAGTGTTGGGATGATAAATCCTAAATCGAAAAACCGTAAATCGTAATTAAAGTGTATAACCTCGGCATATATCTTTACCTCTTGGGCGTTGCAATCTACAGCCGTTTCAACGAGAAGGTGCGCAAGATGTGGCGCGGTGAGCGTGAGGCTTTCCGCATCCTGAAAGAAAAGGTAGACCCAGAGGCCAAGTATGTGTGGTTCCATGCGGCCTCGCTGGGAGAGTTTGAACAGGGACGCCCATTGATGGAGCAGTTACGGAAGGATCATCCGGAGTATAAAATCCTGCTCACGTTCTTCTCTCCTTCTGGCTATGAGGTACGTAAGAACTACGAGGGGGCTGATATCATCTGTTATCTGCCGTTAGATACGATTACCAATGCAAGGCGCTTTCTCCGTTCTGTACGACCAGTGATGGCGTTCTTTATCAAATACGAGTTCTGGTA
>ONPM01000034.1 GCA_900319715.1 uncultured Prevotella sp. | reverse complement strand
ACTAAGTGCTCAATCAGGTCAGCACGATCGCCAGGCAGCATGTCGATGACGGGTATCTCGACCATCGTGTAGCAACCAGGCTGCAGGCGCATGGAGGCACGGGCCACGTTGACCAATACCTGACCCGTGAGGGCGGGGTTGTTGATGCTCATGTTGAACTCCAGGCGCTGGTTCTGGGTCTTGCCGCTGACGCCCTTGCGCACAAGGTTCACGCCGTGACCCATGTCGCGCACGTCGTCGACGCTCTCTACCTGGAACACGTGGGTCTCGTCAGAAGCAAAATAAGGATCGGCCTTGATGTCCTTCGTCACGTCCTCGAGTTTGGCTCCCTCTTCCAGTTCCACATAGACCATACGGCGGTGGATGCCCTCACCGAGGGGGATAGTCATCGACAGCGCGTTCTTCACTCCTTTCTTACTACGCACACACACACTGTGTCCCATAGACATACCAGGACCGAAGTTGGTATAACTGAGTCCTTTGGGTGCGAGGCTCTGCATGAGTGTGCGCACGATGCTGTCGGAGCCCGGATCCCAGCCTGCGGCGATCACGCTGACGGTGTTCGTCTCCTGGTTCAGTTTCATCAGCCGCTCACGATAGCCACGAATATTGGTATGGATGTCGAATGAGTCGACGGTATTGATGCCGAGGGGCAGGATCTGGTTGGCGTATTCCTCGCACGAGCGGGTGGGGGTGGCAAGGATGGCCACGTCTACGTCCTTCAGTTCGCGGATATCCTTTACGACGTCATACTGTGCCAGTTCCGCGGGCTTGTTCTCTGCGCCATTACGACGCACGATGCCTGCCACTTCCATGTCGGGGGCTGTCTCGAGCGCCTCCAGTGCATACTTTCCGATGTTGCCGTAACCTACGACGGCTGCTCTGATTTTCTTCATTTTCTTAAAGTCTTTTGTTGGTAATTCAGTCTTTTCGCATGCAAAAGTACATCATTTTTCTGAATTGCGTGACATTTTGTGCGAATTTTTATCGGTCGACTGTCATTTTTTATCCTGACGCCTTCCATGCCTGATTGTAATGCCTTCCCCCGTGTCTGCCGGTATCTTGTGAGAGGCTATCCCCCTGGCTTCGTCTTTTTGGGAGGCAAATACAATAAAATGCGCTAACGAACGTTTATATTAAGGTGTTTTAAGAAAAAAATAGAAGAAGTTTATGATTGAATATATCAAAGGAGAACTGACTGACTTGTCGCCTGCACAGGCTACGGTGGAGGCTGCTGGCGTGGGTTACGCGCTGAACATCTCGCTGAACACTTTTAGTGCCATACAGGGCAAGAAGGAAGTGAAACTGTATGTGTATGAGGCCATTAGAGAGGATGCCTACGTGCTCTATGGCTTTGTGAACAAGAAGGAGCGCGAGATGTTTGAACTGCTCATCACCGTCAATGGGGTGGGGGCAAACACGGCGCGGATGATGCTCTCGGGCATAAGCGTGGCTGAACTCTGCAATGCCATCTCGACTGGCAATGCCCGGCTGATACAGGGCATCAAGGGCATCGGAAAGATGACCGCCCAGCGTATCATTGTCGACCTGAGGGATAAGATTGTGGCCTTAGGCATCGCCGACGAGATACCTGCCGGCGGGCAGATGACGGCGCCTGTGAATAATCAAGTGAAGGATGAGGCTGTTTCGGCGCTGACAATGCTTGGTTTCTCGCCTGCTCCGACACAGAAAGTGGTGGTGCAGATTCTGCAAGAACAGCCCGACTTGCCTGTGGAACAAGTGGTGAAACTGGCGCTGAAGCAGATAAAATAAGAAATGAAGAGTGAAGAGTGAAGAATTTGCTGCCGCCCTACGAATGCTGAAAAACAGAGGACTGATGCATAGTTTGCGACGGATGGGACGTAGACTCCTGTTCGTCGTCTGTGTGCTTTCTCCTGTCATATCTATGGCGGTAGCAAATTCTTCAATCTTCAATCTTCACTCTTCACTCCCAGCGGATACGCTGGATGATCAGCGCGCGCGCTGGCGTATCCAGAAGACGGCCCCCATGGAGGTGGCAGACCTCGACTCGAGTGCCCTCGACCTGAAGCGGCCGGATAATATCCGCCAGACGGTGGAGTACGACGACTCTGCCAATGTCTACTACGTGGGTTCGAAGATCGGCGACTCCTACCTGAATGCCCCTGTGCTGATGACCCCTGAGGAGTATACCAAGTGGAGTGAAAAGCGCGCCCTGCATGACTTCTTCCGCAAGAAGGATGCAGAGAATGTGAAGGCGAAAGGGGAGGATAAGTTCTCGTTTGCCGACATGCACTTCGACTTAGGCCCTGCAGAGAAGATCTTCGGTCCTGGTGGCGTGCGTATCAAGACACAGGGAACGGCAGAACTGAAGGTCGGCGCAAATATCAAAAGCATCGACAACCCCTCGCTGCCTATCCGCAACCGTAAGACCACAGCCTTCGACTTCGACGAGAAGATCAACCTGAGCGTGAACGGAAAGGTGGGCGACAAGGTGAATATGAACTTGAACTACAACACCGACGCCACCTTCGACTTCGACGCCCAGAACCTGAAACTGAAATACGAGGGCAAGGAAGACGAGATCATCAAACTCGTGGAAGGTGGTAACATCAGTTTCCCCTCAAACAACTCGCTGGTGAAGGGTGCCTCCAGCCTCTTTGGTGTCAGGACAGACATGCAGTTCGGCAAACTGAAACTACAGACAGTCCTCTCTCAGAAGAAATCATCGACCAAGAGCGTATCCTCGAAAGGCGGAACTCAGACCACAGCCTTCGAACTTGATGCCGCCGACTATGAGGAGAATCGTCACTTCTTCCTCTCCCACTATTTCCGCGAGCACTACGAAGAGGCCATGTCGAAACTTCCCAACCTGGCTACGGGCGTGGAGATCAAACGAGTGGAGGTGTGGGTGACCAACAAGTCTGGTACCACGACCAACTCCCGTAATATCATCGCTTTAGCAGACTTAGGTGAACAGTCGCGGGTAGGAAACAGCCATTGGGAACTCAGAGGCTATACTGTTCCCAGCAATGGTGCCAACTCGGAATATTCTACGCTTGCCACCACTTATGCCGCTGCCCGTGACCTTGACCAGACCAGCACGCTCCTGATGGGCATCCCTCACTTTAATAATGGCGTGGACTACGAGAAACTGGCGAGTGCCCGTCTGCTCAATTCATCGGAATATACGGTCAATAAGGCTTTGGGCTACATCTCCCTGAAGACGGGACTCCAGACCGATCAGGTACTGGCAGTGGCCTTCGAGTACACCCTGGGCGGACAGACCTATCAGGTGGGTGAGTTTGCCAGCGACCTCACAGACACCTCACAGGCCCTCTACGTCAAGGCGCTGCGTAACACCTCCTGCAACCCCTCGCAGTACAACTGGCGGCTGATGATGAAGAACGTCTATTATCTGGCCTCGACGGTGGAGAAGACCAAGTTCCGTCTCGACATCAAATACCAGAGTGATACGGCGGGCGTCTATCTGACCTATCTCCCTGACCAGCGCGTGAAAGGAACGTCGCTGATCAAACTCCTGGGCTGTGACCGACTGGACAATAACAACAAGCCAAACTCCAATGGCTATTTCGACTTCGTGGAAGGCTATACGGTGCAGAACGGCCGCGTGTTCCTGCCCTCTGCCGAGCCTTTCGGCGACTACCTGCGTAACCAGTTGCGGAAACGTGGCCTCAGTGCTGAGGAGGCAGAGAAGTATGTCTTCAGCCAACTCTATGACTCGACGAAGACCGTGGCCAAACAGAATGCGGAGAAGGATAAGTTTATGATGACGGGTCTGTACAAAGGCTCTTCTGCCAACGTCATCTCCCTGGGGGCCTACAATGTACCTCGCGGCTCTGTCGTCGTGACGGCTGGCGGCGTGACGCTGACAGAAGGCTCCGACTATTCTGTGGACTACTCGGCTGGCGAGGTAACCATCCTGAACCAGAGCATTATCGACGCAGGTACGAAAGTCGATGTGTCTCTGGAGTCGAACACAGAATATGGCATGCAGCGAAAGACGATGATAGGCCTCAACTGGGAGTATGACTTCTCGAAGAACTTCCAGTTGGGTGGTACCCTGATGCATCTTTCCGAGCAGGCGCTCATCTCGAAGGTGTCGATGGGAGAGGAACCGCTCAACAATACCATTTGGGGTCTGAACGTGAACTGGAAGCAGGAGTCACAGTGGCTCACTTCGATGCTCAACAAGATCCCCTTCCTCCATGTGAAGCAGCCGTCTCATATCTCCTTCACGGGAGAGTTCGCCCAACTCATTGCCGGCACCGCCAGCGACACACAGGACAATGCCTCTTATATCGATGACTTTGAGAACACCAAGAACTATATCCCCGTGGGACAGCCGAAGTCGTGGACGCTCTCGAGTGTGCCGTCTGTCTTCTCAGAGAGCAGCGACAAGACGGGCGTCAGCAGTGGCTATAATCGCGCGCTGTTGGCCTGGTATAATGTGGACCCCATTTTCACGCGCCGTAGTTCGACGCTCACCCCTAGCCATATCAAGAGTGATCTGGACCAGTTGTCGAACCACTATGTGCGCGAGGTGTATGTGAAGGAACTCTATCCCAACCGTGACCAAAGTACCTATAACGGCGCCACCTCGACCCTGTCTGTGCTGAACCTGGCCTACTACCCCTCAGAGCGTGGACCTTATAACCTGACCCACGACTTTAATAGTGACGGCACGCTCAGACAGCCAGAGACGAAGTGGGGTGGCATGATGCGTAAACTTGACACCAACGACTTCGAGCAGGCTAACATCGAATACATCGAGTTCTGGCTCCTCGACCCCTTCATCTATACCCGTCAGCAGGGTAATGCCTCCGACTATAGCGGCGACCTCTATTTCGACCTCGGCGAGATTTCTGAGGATATCCTGCGCGACGGAAAGAAGTTCTACGAGAGTGGTATGCCCGTCGATGGCACCAGCAACTACACCACCACCCAGTGGGGTAAGATTCCCGTGCAGGCCACGCAGACCTATGCCTTCGCCACCACCAGCGGATCACGACGTCTGCAGGATGTAGGTCTCAACGGACTTAACGATGACGAGGAGCGTGAGTACGATGCCTACAAGCAGTGGATCGACGCAGTGGTGAACAGTGGCGTCATCACCAACGACAGCATTATCCAGGCTTGGCGCAACGACCCTGCAGGCGATGACTACCACTACTTCCGGGGGTCCGACTACGACAACGAACGGCGGAGCATCCTCGACCGTTATAAGCAATATAACAATCCTCAGGGTAACTCGCCCGAGACCGAGGATCAGACGGAGTCCTATGATACCAGTTACAAGGCGGGGCCAGATGTGGAGGATATCAACCAGGACTTCACCCTCAATGAGTATGAGCGCTATTATCAGTATAAGGTACGCATCTCGCCAGACATCCTTGATGCCTATCATAATGGCGCGCCCCCTGCCGACTGCTTCATCACGGATATGCGTACCAGCAGCGTGAAACTGCGCAATGGCGATACGGCGAGTGTCAACTGGTATCAGTTCCGTATCCCTCTGACAAAATACGTGAGGCGCGAGGGTGCTATCAACGACTTCACCAGCATGCGCTTCATGCGAATGTTTATGACGGGTTTCCAGAAACCGATCGTGCTCCGCTTCGGAAGTCTCGACCTCGTGCGTGGCGAGTGGCGTATCTATAAGCAGAGCCTGAACACTTCTGCCACAGAGACCGCCTCCTTCGCCGTGAGCGCTGTCAACATCGAGGAGAACAATGATAAGATTCCTGTGAACTACGTGCTGCCTCCAGGCATCAGCCGTGCCACAGATCCCTCGCAGCCTCAGTTGGTGGAGAACAATGAGCAGGCCTTGAATATGGTGGTGAGGGATATGCAGCATGGAGAGTCGAAGGCTGTCTATAAGAATACCTCGCTCGACCTGCGGCAGTACAAACGGATGCAGATGTTCGTCCATGCCAACCACCTCGTGCCCGACCTCACAGACCTGCAGGACAATCAGTTGGCTGTGTTTATCCGCTTGGGTAGCGACTACAAGAACAACTACTACGAATACGAGATTCCTCTGGTGCTGACGCCTGACCGCAGCGATTATAATAAGTACTCGAATGCCGATCGTCGTCAGGTATGGCCACAGGAGAATATGCTCGACATCGATCTGAGCGTGTTCACCAACGTGAAGAAAGACCGCAACACCCAGAAGTCCTTGGGCGGCGCCAGTTTCAACCAGTTGTTCAGCGGCTATGACCCCAACAAGCCAGGCAACAAGGTCAGCGTGATGGGTAATCCCACCATTGGCGACGTGAAGGTGATGATGATAGGTGTGCGCAACGTCTCCGGCGAGGTGAAGTCTGGTGAGGTATGGGTCAATGAACTGCGCCTGCTGGAGAGCAATAACGACGGCGGTTGGGCTGCCTCCGGAAGCCTGAAGGTTCAACTCTCCGATTTCGGCTATGTGAACGTGGCTGGCCGCTATGTCAGCGATGGCTTCGGCGGACTGGAGGAAGGTGTCATGCAGCGCTCGACGGATACACAGAAGAACTACTCCGTCACCACTTCGCTCGAACTGGGTAAGTTCTTCCCCGACAAGGCCAAGGTCAGCGCTCCGCTTTATTACTCTGTGACGAAGGATGAGATACGTCCTCGTTATAACCCTCTCGATAATGATATGCGTCTCGAAGATGCCCTCGAGTCTGCTCCTTCGCAGCATGAGCGTGACAGCATCGAGTCGGTAGCCGTCACGAAGACCACCAACACCAACTTCGCCATCTCCAACCTGCGGTGGGGACTGAAGACCAAGCGTCACCCCATGCCCTACGATCCTGCCAACTTCTCGTTCTCATACAGCCATTCGCATTTCTACACCTCTGGCGAGACGACGGTCTATGAGAAGCGCGACGAGTGGCGGGGATCGCTGAACTACAATTACTCGCCCGTCTACAAGACTTGGGAGCCCTTCAAGAGCCTCAAGGGCAAGTCGAAATGGCTCAACTTCCCCAAGGCCCTCGGACTGAACTACTTACCCCAGAGCATCGGCTTCAACACCCAGATGTCGCGTGACTACTATGAGATGCAGGAGCGCGACCTCGAGAGTGCCGAGAACCAGAACATGCCTCTGCGCTTCAGCGAACAGTTCCTCTGGAACCGCGACTTCACCCTGCGCTGGGACTTCACCAAGAACCTGCACTTCAGTTTCCAGTCTGGTACGCGGGCTCAGATAGAGGAACCCTATACGCCTATCAACAAGGACCTCTACCCTGACCAGTATTCGGCTTGGAAAGACTCCGTATGGCAGAGCATCAAGAACCTCGGCACGCCGCTCGACTACCAGCAGCAAGTCACGGCCAGTTATCAGTTGCCCCTGAACAAACTGCCCATTTTCGACTGGCTCAACAGCGATGCCTCTTATACCTCCCGCTATTCGTGGGTGAGAGGTATGGAATCGGAAGACGGCACCAGTTACGGTAACACCATCAATACCAATCGTAACCTTACCATTAATGGCGCCCTTAATCTGGAGACGCTTTATAATCACGTACCGTTCCTGAAGGCTGCCAACGAACGTTTCAAGAAGTCTGCCTCGACATCGCGACAGTCAAAGAATCAGCGCAACAACCGCAACAAGAACAAGCGTGACTCCAAGGATTCCAAGAATCCTAAATCCCCTAATAACCCTAATGACCCTAAATCCCCTTCCGACTCTAAATCCCCAACCTCCCCCCAGGATGAAAAACCCTCTTCCGACGAGAAGGCCCTGGCGAAACTGAAGAACAGTTATCAGCGTGAGATCACCCTCAAACTCGATACCACGACGACCGTGGCACACAACAAGAACTCCAAGCGCCTTATCGTCACAGCCCGTACCAAGGAGGGAAAGCCCTACGATGTGAAGTATAAGGTCATCGACCAGAATAAGATCCTTATCAAGAACCGTGATACCGTCCAGTTGATGCTCAGCGTCGTGCCCAAGGAGCCACTCGAAAACCAGTGGTGGTATAAGCCCGCCCAGACGGCAGCCCGCCTGCTGATGATGGTGCGCAGCGTGAATATCAGTTTCCGCAGCCAGTACACGATGAACCTGCCTGGCTTCATCCCCAATATTGGTGATATGTTCGGCCAGCGGACGGGCAGCGTACTCTCCCCAGGTCTTGACTTTGCCTTCGGACTGATTGACGACGGTTATATCAACAAGGCCTTCGACAACGGCTGGCTGCTCACGAACGACAGGGTCGCTACCACTTCGGCCACCATCAATAATAATAAGGACTTGCAGATACGAGCCGTACTGGAGCCCGTTCGTGACCTGAAGATAGACCTCAATGCATCCCGTACTGATAACCGTGCCCGTAGCGTGCAGTTCATGTATGCAGGCATGCCTTCCACTCTTAGCGGTTCCTTCAACATGACCACGATATCGCTTCGCGGTTCGCTGGCTGGCATGGGCGATGCCTCCGACGGGTATCACTCTGATGCCTTCGACCGCTTCCGCGAACTCATCCCTGAGTTCCAGCAGCGCGTACAATCCCAATACAAGGACGCCCCAGGCACCTTTGCCGATGTCAATCCTTATAGTGCTGATGTCCTCGTGCCTGCCTTCCTCTCTGCCTATACGGTGGGAGCAGGCAATTCTCTCGACATCTTCCCGGCCCTCACGCGAATGCTGCCCAACTGGTCCTTCCGCTATTCGGGACTATCCAAGTTGCCATGGATCCGCGACCATCTGAAGAGCGTCAACATCAACCATGCCTACAAGTCTGTCTATAGTGTTGGCAGTTATGCTTCCTACAGTTCGTGGCAGGAGTACATGAACGGTTTGGGCTTTATCACCAACATGAGCACGGGAGGCCTCCAGCCTTCGTCGATCTATAATGTGTCGACCGTCAGTATCAACGAGGCCTTCTCTCCACTCCTGGGTATCGATGCCACGTTCCAGAACAACCTGACGGCCAAGGTCGAGTACCGCACTACCCGCGTCCTTAACCTCTCGATGACCAGCGTCCAACTCAACGAGGCCCTTAGCCGCGACTGGGTCGTCGGCCTTAGTTATAAGATTCAGGACTTCAACATCTTCGGCAACGCAGCGAACCGTAAGATCAAGAAGGCGCAGAACGGTAAGAAGGCAGCACAGAACGATCAGAAGAATCAGACTAGCCGCAATAATCCGACCGGCAAGTCCGGCGTCAACCACGACCTGAACCTGCGTCTCGACATCTCACTGCGCAGCCAGGCTTCCATCACGCGCGATATCGCCTCTGGCATCTCCTCTGCCTCTAGCGGCAACTCGGCCTTCAAACTCTCCTTCATGGCCGACTACACCCTCTCGCGCCTCCTCACCCTGACCGCCTATTATGATTCCCAGACCAATACCCCATTGCTCTCTTCCAGCAGTTATCCTACCACCACCCACGACTTCGGCCTTTCTGTCAAGTTCTCCCTGACTCGATAAGAGCGGTCGTGCCGGTGCAAAAGCATAAAAAACACGCCAAAACCAATCTTTTCTGCCTAAAAAACTTGCAGATTGAATATTTTTCGTATCTTTGTGCCCGATAAAAAAAATAAAAGTAAGTAGAAGAGTTATGAAGAAGTTTGTGTTTCTGTTCCTGATGCTGTGTTGCTCCTATGGGGCATACGCCATTGATTTGGATGGGAAGTATCAGTCCCAGAGTGGTGAACTGTTGTTCAGATTCAAGGGCGACAGCCTCTATATCGACATTGCCCAGAGTCATCGCAATGTCTCTTCCTTCAAACTGGTCAAGAAGAAGGATAGCAAGAAGGCTGTCACCTATAATGCCTTCGAGAGTTATCTGGTCGACGGGAATGTGACTTACAGGGAGGTGCTTATCAAGGTGACCAGACTCAAGAACAGGAAATTCCTGCTTGAGTACTTCGGCAAAGATAAGGACCGCGACTATACCTCAAGCGAAAGATATCATATCAAGAAGATTGAATAAGATCCCGCCCCGATTTTACTTGTCGTAGGCGTGTACGGGATAGTCTGTGGTGAAGTGCAGGCCACGGCTCTCCTTGCGCTCCAGGGCGAAGCGCGTGATGAGGTAGCCCACGTTGATCATGTTGCGCAGTTCGCAGATATCCTTCGACGCCTTGACGCGTTTGAAGAGGTTCTCCGTCTCCTCGTAGAGCATGTCGAGACGGTCCCAGGCGCGGTGCAGGCGAAGGTCTGAGCGCACGATACCCACATAGTTGGCCATGATCTGGTTCACCTCGCGCACACTCTGCGTGATGAGCACCTTCTCCTCGTTGGTCATCGTGCCCTCGTCGTTCCAAGCGGGTACCTTCTCGTTGAAGTCGTACAGGTCGATGTGCTTCAGCGAGTCGCGGGCCGCCGTCTCTGCGTAGACCACAGCCTCGATGAGCGAGTTCGATGCCAGACGGTTGCCGCCATGCAGGCCTGTGCAGGAGCATTCTCCGAGGGCGTAGAGCCGGTCGATGCTGGTCTGGCCGTTGAGGTCTACCTTGATGCCGCCGCACATATAGTGGGCTGCAGGGCGCACGGGGATGTAGTCGGTGGTGATGTCGATGCCCATGGAGAGGCACTTCTGGTAGATATTGGGGAAGTGGTGCCGCGTCTCGGCAGGGTCCTTGTGGGTGACGTCGAGGCAGACGTGGTCGATGCCGTGGATCTTCATCTCCTTATCGATGGCTCGGGCTACGATGTCGCGGGGAGCCAGGGAGAGGCGTTCGTCGTATTTCTCCATGAAGGTCTCGCCGTTGGGCAGTTTCAGGATGCCGCCATAGCCGCGCATGGCCTCGGTGATGAGGTAGGCGGGATGCGTCTCGTTGGGATTGTGGAGCACCGTGGGGTGGAACTGCACGAACTCCATGTCCTGCACCGTTCCCTTGGCTCGGTAGACCATGGCGATGCCGTCGCCCGTAGCGATGACGGGGTTGGAGGTGGTGAGGTAGACGGCTCCGCAGCCGCCCGTACACATGACGGTGACCTTCGCCAGATAGGTGTCCACCTTCTGCGTGTCGGGGTTGAGCACGTAGGCCCCATAGCAGTGGATATAGGGTGAGCGGCGGGTGACCTTGGCTCCCAGATGGTGCTGGGTGATGATTTCCACGGCGAAGTGGTTCTCCTTGATGTCGATGTTGGGGTCATTCTTCACGGCCTCCATCAGCCCGCGCTGGATCTCGGCTCCCGTATCGTCGGCATGGTGGAGGATGCGGAACTCAGAGTGCCCGCCCTCGCGATGGAGGTCGAACGTGCCGTCGTCCTTCTTGTCGAAGTTGACGCCCCACTTCACGAGTTCCTGTATCTGCTCTGGCGCCATGCGCACCACTTGCTCCACGGCCTTCGGGTCAGAGATGTAGTCGCCGGCGATCATCGTGTCCTCGATGTGCTTGTCGAAGTTGTCCAGTTCGAGGTTCGTCACCGAGGCCACACCGCCTTGGGCGAAAGAGGTGTTCGCCTCCTCCAGGCTCGTCTTGCAGATCATGCACACCTTACCCTTGTTGGCCTTGGCCACTTTCAGGGCGTAACTCATGCCAGCCACGCCGGCACCGATCACCAGGAAATCATACTTATAGGTCATGTTATTTGCGATTTACGAATATACATTCTTTGATTTGTTGCTGCAAAGGTAATCTTTTTTTTAGATAAAAGTGCATTTAAAAGACATATTAACATACGAAGAGATGTAAAAAAGATATGTTAGTCTGTTATTATCTCTTAAAAATGTTAGAATGTCTCAATTTTTTTTTGTAAATTTGCACCAAAACCAGTACGAAGATGAAGAGACTTTGGCTTTTAATCCTATTATGCGCGCCGCTGGTCGTCTTTGCCCAGCAGCAGACGATAAGTGGTACAGTCGTCGACGACAAGACGGGTGAACCGCTGCGGCAAGTGAGTGTTTCTGCAGGCAGAGTGTCGGTAGTGACCAATGAGGATGGCGATTTCACGCTCAAACTCGATGGCGAGGCAAAGACCGTGATGGTGTCGCACCTGGGTTATAAGACTCAGCGCCTGAATCTGAAAGAACCTGTTTCCGTGATTCGTATGAAGCCTGTGGCCATCCAGTTGCGGGAGATTATCGTCCGCAATGAGGACCCGCGGGAACTGGTGGATATTGCCATCCAGAAGATACCGGAGAACTACAGTCGGGTGCCCGAGTTGCTGAAGGCCTTCTATCGCGAGACGGCGATGAAGCGCAAGCACTATATCTACGTGGCCGAGGGCGTGGAGGATATGTACAAGACGCCCTATAACCGGGGTACGGGCAGAGACCGCGTGGCTATCGTCAAGGGTCGCCGGCTGCTGAGCCAGAAGCGCGGAGATACCTTAGGCATCAAGGTGCAGGGCGGACCTGTGCAGGCCGTGGTGATGGATCTCGTGAAGAACCGCGACTTCCTGCTGAACAAGGAGGACCTCGACAATTATGACTTCCGCATGGGCGCGCCAGAGTATATCAACGACCGCCAGCAGTATGTGGTGCTGATGGAACCGTCGCTCGTCACGACTTATGCCCTCTTCCACGGCAAGTTGTATATCGATGCAGAGCGGTTGGCATTTACCCGCATCGAGTTGGAACTCGACATGCACGACAAGGACAAGGCCACGCAAACGATGCTGGTGAAGAAACCCTTCGGCGTGCGCTTCAAGCCTCGTGAACTGTCGAGTGTCGTCGACTACCGCTACGAGGATGGCGTGACGCGTATCAGTTACCTGCGCAACACCTTCCGCTTCAACTGCGACTGGAAGCGGAAACTGTTCTCGACCTCGTTCACCGCGACGTGCGAGATGGCCGTTACCGATAGTGAGTCGAAGGATGTGCAGCCCATCGCCAGCCGCAGTTCGTTCGATTCCCGTGATGCCTATTACGACAAGGTGGAATACTTCATGGATCCAGAGTACTGGAGCAACTATAATATCATCGAGCCCTCGGAGTCGTTAGACAAGGCCATCAAGCGGCTGGTATCGAGGTACAGGAGAAACTAGAAGAAGTGAAGAGAGAAAAGGTGAAAGAGTGAAAAGGTGAAAAGGTGAAAAAGTGAAAAGGTGAAGAAAGAGTGAAAAAGATAATATTAATGATGGCACTGGTGTGGAGCCAGTGCTTTACTGTGGTGGCACAGACGTTGCCCGAGGTGACGCTGTTGCGCCAGGATACGGCCGAGGTGGTGCTGCCTTGGCCGGTTAACGTACAGACCCGATTGGACAGCCTGACGAAAGACCCGCTGCTCGAACGGACACAACTCGGACTGATGGTGTACGACCTCTCTGCCGACTCGGCCCTGTATGGCTATGGTGCCCGGCAGACGCTCCGGCCCGCCTCGACGATGAAACTGCTGACCGCCGTTACCGCCCTCGACCTCCTGGGCAGCGGCTATGCCTATCGAACCTATCTATATTATAGGGGTACCATCGCCCAGGGAGTGCTTTCGGGCGAACTGTGGCTGGTGGGCGGCATGGACCCGCTCTTCGACGAGACCGACATGCATATCTTTGCCGAGACGCTCCATCGGGTAGGGGTGGACACCATCCGGGGCACTATCATGCAGGACCTGACCTTCAAGGAGGAACAGTTGCTGGGCGAAGGCTGGTGCTGGGATGATGACAATCCGGTGCTGTCGCCGCTGCTCGTGTCGCGCAAGGACGAGTTCGCCAGCCAGTTTAAGGATGAACTGCAGAAGTGTGGCGTCTATGTCGATGCCCCCATCTCGACAGGCCGGCTGCCGAGGGATAAGAATCTGTTGCTGATCTGCTCCCGTTCCCATACGCTCAGCGAGGTGCTGGGGCCGATGATGAAGGAGAGCGACAACCTCTACGCCGAGTCGATGTTCTACCAGATTGCCGCCACCGTGGGCAAGCGCCCCGCCACGGCAGCCCATGCCCGTCAGCAGATCAAGAGCGTGCTCTCGAAGGCCGGGGTGAGTGGCGTGCAGTATCGCATCGCCGATGGCAGCGGACTCTCTCTGTATGATTATGTGACGCCCGAACTGATGATCCGCCTGCTGCGCTATGCCTATTTGCGCCGCGACGTGATGGCCGCCCTCTATCCGTCGCTCCCTGTGGCGGGCATCGACGGCACGTTGGAGAAGCGCATGACGAAAGGGGCTGCCTATGGTAATGTCCATGCGAAGACGGGTACGGTGTCGGGCATATCTTCGCTGGCAGGCTATTGCCGCGCGGCAAACCAGCATCTGCTGGCTTTCTGCATCATCAATCAGGGAGTGATGAAGACGTCAGACGGCAGGGCGTTCCAGGACCAAGTGTGCGAGGCGCTGTGCCAGGGATTTTAGTTTTTAGTTTACAGTTTACAGTTTACGGTTTACAGATGATTACTTCTATAGGCGGAAATGGAGAAACGGAAATGGAGTGGCTTGCTCGGTTATCAACTGTAAACTGTAAACAGTAAACAGTAAACAATAAAAAGTAAAAAAGTGGAAGGTATAAAGGTCTATTTGGAACGAGCGATTGGAATGATGGGCGTCGGCGGGGATTATGTGCCGATGGTGCGATATGGCATACTGGTCATATTGGCCTTCGCGCTGGCGTGGCTGGCGGGATGGGTGTGCCGCAGGTTCCTCGTTCCGGTTGTGCTCAAGATTACCCGCCGCACCGATGCCAAGTGGGATGATGTGCTGTTCAGCAGGCGCGTCCTGCTCTCGGCTTCGCACATCGTGCCGGCCATTGTCGTCTGGACCCTCCTGCCATTGGTGTTCTACGAGTATCCGAGGGTGGAGGATATCGTCGGACGGCTCACGGCCATCTTCTTCACCGTGATGGCGGTGCGTACCGTCATCGTGTTCATCGACTCCTTCAAACTGCTCGAGAGTGGCACGCGCTCCTCCCGGCAGCAGTATCTCTACAGCATTTGCGGCGTGCTGAAGATTCTCATGATCTTCATCAGCGCCATCGTGGTCATCGCCATCATCATCAACAAGAACCCCACCACGCTCTTCGCCGGCCTGGGTGCTGCCTCGGCCATCCTGATGCTCGCCTTCCAGGACACCATCAAGGGTCTGGTGGCCGGCATCCGCCTGACGGCCAACGACATGCTGCACATCGGCGACTGGATCACCGAGCCCAAGTCTGGTGCCAACGGCAAGGTGGAGGAGATAACGCTGACGATGGTGAAGGTGCGCAACTTCGACAATACCGTCATCACGCTGAGTCCGCAGGCCCTCGTCGACGGCTCCTTCCAGAACTGGCAGGGCATGATGGAGAGCGAGGGCCGCAAGCAGGTCAAGCGCGTCTATTTCGACTTCCGCTCCATCGTCGTGGAGCATCCTGACGATGAGTCTGTGCCGACGACGAACATCACGCGCTTCCGCCACCACATTGAGCAATGGCTGAGCCAGAATCCCAAGGTGGTCGGAGCGAAGAGCCCGCTGGTGAAACAGGCCGACACGCCTCAGGCCTCAGGCTGCTGCCTGGAGTTCATGTTCTGGCTGAAGGCGAAGGATGCCCTGACCTATGAGCACGATACGAGCGACATCATGGAGTATATCTACGGCGCCGCTCCGGAGTTCGGCCTCGCCATCTACCAGCCTGCTCAGACCGCCACCGGTGCGGGATGACCTGACGGGACAAACTATTGACTATATATAGTGAGTAATATAACAATCATTTTTTTTTAACAGTAACATTTTTTATTTATGAAAGCGAAATTTTTAGCAATGATGGCAGCCGCCGTTCTCCTGCTGGGGATGACAGGCTGCACGGGAAAGGACGACAATCCTGCTCCTATCAGTGGTAATGTCCAGGATGAAGACCTTGTAGGTCTGTGGTGGGACGCGTATGAGTATTCTGGCGAGACCGAGGCTGGCGTGCCCTTCAGTCATGTCTTGCTGGCCATGGACGTGAAGGCCGATCACACGGGCTGCATCTACCTGGGCGTGTTCGACAGCACCAACGACGTCGATCCGCTGGCCGTCTATGGCGGTCCTGAGGATGCCGGCTTCACTTGGTCTCTCCTCCCCGACGGAAGCGTGCTCCTGGTTGACTCCTCAACGGGCGAGAACATGGCGTTGACCCGCGGCGGCAACGATGCCAACAGCAGTTATGGCGACGGCATGACCGACGTCTCCAGCATGAAGGTGAACTACTCAGACGGCAATATGGAGGTGGTCAACGGCAGTTATAGCGGAGGCCTGATGAAGGCTGATGAAAAGGATAAGGCCGACATCGAGAAGAAACTCTCCACGCTGTCGCCCGACCGCCAGAACTTCGAGGCCCAACTGTCGAAGATGCTTGCTGAGTCGCAGCAGTACCTCAACCTCGACCCGACGATGAGGGCCGTGAAACTGCTGACCGAGTTCATCGGACAGTTGAAGATCGACGCCCTGGGCCCGCAGTTGTCCAAGATCGTGCTCTCTGCCCTCACAAACCCGGGCCTTCTCAAGAACATCGACCTCACCGCCGATGCTGAGGCACGCCAGGCCCTGGCCGATTCCAACTTCCCCAACGCTGACGCCAAGTCGGCCATCATCCTGAATGCCCACGCCGCCTTCGGTACCGCTACCATCGCATTCACTACCGGCAAGGATGAGGCAGAGTACACGCCCCAGGACGGCGACGCCTTCACCGTCAGTTGCAAGAACGCTGAAAACGGTGCCACCACCAAGGTGAACCTGAAGTTCAGCGGAGCCGAAGACGGTGTAGCCATCTTCCTTGGCGACTTGGCCAAAGTGCCCGTTGCCGTGCAGTTCCCCCACATGATCGACATCGAACTGCTGCGCTCCGAGACCGGCAACGACGCTGACGAGGAGTTGATCATGAAGGGACAGTTGATGCTTGAGACCACCGACGGCAAGAAATTCCTCTCTCCGAAGCACGGCGAGTGGAGGGGCACCCTCTTCACCGAGGCTGTGAAGGCCGACCGCTTCGAGGTGCCTGCCTGTGCCATCGAACACCATGCCGACCACACCGTGGACGTCTCTGCCAACCTCGCCATCAACAGCAAGAACCTGATGGCCGTCAAGGCCCACAACCCCGCCAACGCCTATAGCGACGAGGAGATAGAGTCGCTGCGCGAGTTGCGCGACATCGCCCCGCTGTGGAAGGGTTGCTACACCCTGCTCAAGGCCTTCAACAGCCGCACCGACAAGATTGAACTCACCGTGGCCGAGGACCTCGTCTTCGACATCGACATCCTCGACGCCGGCAAATGCCTCAAGGCTGCCGCCAACGCCCTGAAGTACCGCAAGCAGCAGCCCTCGAAGGAGGTCATGGATCCCTGGACGAACATGCTCAACGAGTCTGTCTCCTACACCGTGACGCAGAAGAGTACCGGCGTGAAGGCCGACTGTAAGTTCATCACCGACGTCCTCGACGGTGACAACCTGCCGTCCATCGCCGTGCGCTTCAAGGGTGAGAGCGACTTCCACGTCATGCACGACCGCATGAGCCCGACCGACTATCAGAACTACGAGGCCCTGCTGAAGAGTTTCGATGAGCCCTTCGTCGCTGTCAACGCCCTGCTGAAGGTCATTCAGGACAAGGGTGAGGAACTGAAGGGATTCAATCCCCTCAAGTTAGGCAAGTAAGTTGTATCGTGTTAGCATAATAAAAGAATCACGGCATTGACGATGTGCCGTGATTCTTTTTTTGCTCCTATGGATCGTTTTTCTTCTCACTCCTTCATGATGATCTTGCTGATCAGTTCGATGTCCTTCCCGTCGGCCTTGCCGTCGTCGTTCACGTCAGCGGCGGGCAGGCTGAAGCCTTTCACGTCCTGACCCTTCTGATGGCTGACGATGGCCACGATGTCGGCCACGTCCACCTTGTCATCGCCGTTGGCGTCGCCGAGCAGGATGCCGGGGTAGGGGACCCAGTTGGCGCCGTCCCACATGAACACCGTCCAACCCTTTACGTCAGCGGCAGCCACCTGCTCCGTCGTGATCTTGTTGCCTTCGTTCTCAGGGGAATAGGCGTAAAGGCCTCCTCCTCCGTTCTGGCGCAGGCTGCTGATGAGTGCCTGCATGCCCGTCGTGATCTTGTTGCCGTGGCAGTACAGTGTTGACAGCGACGTGTTCGCAGTCATGTCGAGCGCCGTCAGTTGGTTGTCGTTGCAGTACAACATTTGCAGCGCCGTGTTCTTCGTCACGTCGAGCGTGGTCAACTTGTTCTCGCTGCAATCCAGAGTATACAGCGTCGTGCAATTCGCCACGTTGAGCGCAGAGAGTTGATTGCCTACGCAAATCAAGTTTTCCAGCGCCGTGTTCTTTGTCACGTCGAGGGCGGTCAACTTGTTGCTGTTGCAGTCCAGTGTCGTCAGCGCCGTGAAATATTCGATGCCCTTCAGGCTGGTGATGTTCATGATGGGAACACTTATCTCCGTGACGGCGTCAATCTCATTCTCGGTGAGGTATCCGTTCGTGTTCAGGTCGATGTTTGCTTCGCCGACATAGTTCCGGAATGTCGCATCGGGGAAGTTCGTGGCGTTGATGTACACAGCGAAGAGGCCGGCATAGTCCACATACTTGGAGCCGTCCCACGCCTTTACCTGCCACTTCTTTGCCTTGGCGTCAGCCACGTTAGTTGTCGTCATCTCGTTTTGGTCACTCGTCGTGTCATAGGCGCAGAGGGTTCCTCCGTTCTGGTGCAGGCTGCTGATAAGTGTCTGCATGCCCTCGTCTCGGATACTATTGCGGTAGCAGTACAACTCTGTCAGCGCCGTGTTCTTCGACACGTCGAGCGTGTTCAGTTGGTTGTTGTTGCATCTCAGAGTCTGCAGTGCCGTATTCGCCGACACGTTGAGTGCTGTCATCTCGTAATTGTTGCTGCAGTCCAGCGTCTTCAGTTTCGTGTTCATTGACAGGTTGAGCGTGGTCAGATTGTAGTTACTGCTGCAATCCAGTACTTCCAGCGCCGTGTTCTTCGACACGTCGAGCGTGGATGTGGTCAGATAGTTGCCGCTGCAATTCAGGGTTTTCAGGGCGGTGAAGTGTTCGATGCCCTTCAGGTCAGCGATGCCCTTGTTGCTGACGTCGATGGCCGTCACGCTGGCCGCCTCCTTGTCGGTAAGGTAGTCGTCGTCAGCAAATGTCTGTTTGAGAATCCAGTTTTCACGGAAATTGTAGTCTGGGAAGTTCGTTTCATCAATGGCGACGGCGTGAATGCCGGCATAGTCCGCGATGCTGGAGCCGTCATACGCCATCACCGTCCACTTCTTTGCCTTGGCTTTTCCTACCTGTATCGTATTGATCTCGTTGCCGTCAGTCGCCGCGGAGGTATAGACGCAGAGGGTTGGGTCTCCTCCGTTCGAGTGCAGGCTGTTGATGAATGTCTGCATGGCCGTGCCGCGAATCTGATTGCCGTAGCAAATCAAATTCATCAGCGCCGTATTCGCAGCCACGTCGAGGGCGGTCAGTTTGTTTTCGTGGCAATACAGTTCCGTTAGCGATGTGTTAGCCGACACGTCGAGGGCGCTCAGTTGGTTGTGCTCGCAGTACAAAATCTCCAGAGCCGTGTTCGCTTTCACGTCAAGGGCTGTCAGTTGGTTGTTTTCGCAATACAGTTCCGTTAGCGCCGTGTTCGTCGACACGTTGAGGGTGGTCAGTTGGTTTTCGCTGCAGTTCAGAAATTTGAGCGCCGTATTCTTCGACACGTCGAGAGCTTTCAGTTTGTTGTTGTAGCATTTCAGGTTCCCCAGCGCCGTGAAGTATTCGATGCCTTTCAGGTCTGCAATACTCATTTTGTTGACTATGATAGTCTTCACTCCTGCAAGCCCTGCGGCGGTGATGTATCCGCTCTTGCCGTAGTCCTGGCTGAGGAGCCAGTTGCGGAAATTCTCGTCGGGGAATACCATCTCGCTGACGAACACTCCAGGCGAATTGTCGGGCAGGATGGTGACCGCCTTGATCTCTTTGCCGTTGGCATCGACGAATTTGAATGTGGCATTTATTTTGGCACCACTGGGATGGCTGACATGGCAGTCGTTCAGAGCGATGGTAAACTTTCCATAGGCGATGTTCTCTGTACAGGAAACGCTAACTGTGGAACCATAAATTCTGATACCACTATCCGATGGCGTATAAAAGCCTTTTTTCATTCCAGAAATACTAACGGGAGCCTTAATATCTAAAATATTATCTAGAATAATTCCTGTTTTTCCTGACAAATTGACTCCATATTCTCCGTTACCCTTCAGCGTGAGCGCTCCTGATCCTGTAATGGCTGCGGATCCATCTAAATTTATAAGTTCTTGTACAGGATTTGTGCTCTCCAACTTAACATCGGCCGGCACATTGATTGTCAGTCCTGTAATACCAAAGATCGAGATAATAGTCCCGTTAGCAGTGGTGATATCCTTGTTGAGGGTGAGTGTATTTGTGGCCGGATCGTAACTGGCCGCTCCGTCGCTGAGGATGTCGGCCTTGTTGTCCACCGTCACCCTTGTACCCGCTATCTCCAAGTTATAATATTGCCTGACTGTGACATTGACATTGCTAAGCGTTGTGCTATAATTACTTGGGTCAGAAACGTAGCAAATAGTCGCTTTGTCAGGCTTGAAGTCATTGTTGCCATTATCAGTCCACGTCAGTTTGGTGGAGAGAGCTTCGCAAAATACTTCGTCCACGTTTGTACAGCCAAGGAAGGCATCAGCTCCGATACTTGTCACACCTTTGCCGATGGTGACCTTTTTCAGTCCGGTACAATCTTGGAAAACTTTCTCTCCGATGGTTGTCACGTTGGAAGGGATGGTGATGCTTGTCAGTGCTGTGCATAATTGGAAGGCCCCCGCATTGATAGTCGTCACCTTAGAGCCGATGGTTACCGATGTCAAGGTTTCATACTTCACAAAGGCGTTTGTAGCGATGCTTGTCACTAGATAGACAGCATCATCATCCTCGGGTGAGACTGTTGAAGGGATTGTAAGTTCGACAAGACCGTCCACTGCAGGCTGTTCCAAACTCACCTCATAGGGCGACTCGTTCGTGATTTTGTACTTCACACCGTCTACGATGAAGAATTCACCCACTTCTGCCCACGCCGTCGCCGTCGTGATCAGGGCTATGAGCACGGCCAGGGTTCGTGTCCGGAGGCTGGTTGACAGTACATGGCTGCTTGTCAGATT